>NZ_VBVZ01000343.1 GCF_005863185.1 Pseudomonas edaphica | reverse complement strand
TGCGAAACCTATCATTAAATCTGAATCAGCTTCAATCATAGTGATTTAGAGCGGTGCAGCAACTGCTAACCCATGCCGCTCATCGTTTAATTGAGCCACTCGCTGCTCGAAATCTTTAGCCAAAGACCGGATTTCCGGCTGCGCTGCATTTAACAGCGCCTTGTGCGCCGTGCGCAAAAACTTGAGGTTCCCTCCAGCCAGTGCTTGGCGCAGCCAACCCAGCGCCTCCTCGATCTGGCCCCTATCAGCCAGCACCGCCGCATAGCTGAACTGCCCGCGAAAATCCCCGCCTTCGGCTGAACGGCGATACCATGCTACGGCCGCATCCAGATCCTGAGGGCAATACTGGCCGTCTTCCAGATAACGCCCCAGCAGGTTCATCGACTTGGCATGGCCCTGCTCTGCGGCCAGCCGGTAGAACGCCAACGCTTGCGCTCGGTCTTGCGCAACACCGCGGCCGGTCGCCAGCAAGTTGGCGTAGTTGTACTGCCCCCAATCCAATCCAGCTTCTGCCGCCAGACGATAATTGCGCGCAGCCGCTGCTTCATCGACGGCGCAACCCCAACCATGCTCCAGGCAACGCCCGGTCATATTGCGCGCCATCCAATGCCCGCCATGGGCCGCGATCTGGAACCAGCGCAGTGCCAGCGCTTCATCGCGTGCAATGCCGCGCCCTTCCAGCAGGATTTGCCCGAGCAACGCTTGAGCGTCGACCACGCCTTCCTTCGCCGCCACGAGGATCGCCTGCGCAGCGCGCACCGGGGAGTCGTCGAGCATGCTTTGCAGTTGCTCGACATTGAGCACTTCTTCACGGCGCAATAAAAAGCCCATGCTTACACCTCAACCCAGCGGCGCAGCAGGTTGTGGTAGGTGCCGGTGAGCTGGATCAGCGCCGGGTGGTCGGGTACGTCCGTGGTCAGTTGCTGGATAGCGCCGTCCATTTCGAACAGCAACGTGCGCTGGCTGTCTTCGCGCACCAGGCTTTGGGTCCAAAAAAATGAGGCGTAGCGCGTGCCACGGGTCACGGCGTTGACTTTGTGCAGGCTGGAGCCGGGGTACAGCACCATATCGCCCGCCGGCAGTTTTACCCGTTGCAGGCCAAAAGTGTCCTGAATCTCCAGTTCGCCGCCGTCGTATTCCTCCGGGTCGCTGAAGAATAGCGTGGACGACAGATCCGTGCGCACCCGCTCGTGGCTGCCGCGCGCCTGGCGCACGGCATTGTCGATGTGAAAATCGAAACTGCCACCGGCCGTGTAGCAGTTGAGCAACGGCGGGAAGACTTTGTGCGGTAGTGCCGCCGACATAAACAGCGGGTTGTTCCACAAACGCTCCAGCATCGCCGCGCCGATTTCCTTGGCCAGCGGGTGGCCTTCGGGCAATTGCAGGTTGTGCTTGGCCTTGGCGGATTGGTGCCCGGCGGTGATTTTACCGTCGGCCCACTCAGTGTTTTCCAGGGCTTGGCGAATGCGCAGCACCTCCTCGCGAGAGAACAGGCCGGGAATATGCAGCAACATGGGGCAATACCTGAAAACAGAGAGGCGCTAATGGTATTGATTCTTATCTGCCCTGTAAAACGCGGCGGACGAATGAGTGGGTAAAAACCGTAAGGCAAAAGTGTAAAGAATGTAAATTCAGTGCGAATAGTAATGTATCGCAATTGATAGAAAGTCTTGTTGACCCTATATTCCGCGGCCTCACCTCCTTGGGGAAAGGACTCGATATGTCGCGCACTACGCTAAAAACACCTGCCAGTTCACCGCGCATGCTGGCTTCGGCCATCGGCGTTGCACTCAGTGCCAGCTCTGCCGCCCAACTGGCGCAAGCGGCCGAAAGCACCGAACAAAAAGGCGAGCGCAACAGCATCTCCCTCGGCGCCACCAGCATTACCGGCCAGGAACAGGACAACACCTCCTACCAGGTCGAAAAAGCCTCGTCGCAAAAGTACACCGCGCCACTGGTGGACACCCCGCGCTCGGTCACCGTGGTGCCGCAGCAAGTGTTGAAAGACACCGCTGCCACCTCGCTGCAGGATGCGCTGCGCACCGTACCGGGCATCACCTTTGGCGCCGGCGAAGGCGGCAACCCCCAGGGCGACCGCCCGTTCATCCGTGGTTTTGACGCCCAGGGCGACACCTACCTGGATGGCGTGCGCGACACCGGCGGCCAGAGCCGCGAGATCTTCGACATCGAGTCGATCGAAGTCAGCAAAGGCCCCAATTCCTCGTTCGGCGGCCGTGGCTCGGCCGGCGGCAGCATCAACCTGGTGAGCAAGACGCCACAGGCGCGTGACTTCACCAACGGCGGTTTCACTTACGGCTCCGACCAGACCCGCCGCTACGTACTCGACGTGAACCGTCAGTTCCTCGACAACGCCGCGTTCCGTTTGAACCTGATGAGCCACGAGCAGAATGTGGCCGGCCGCGACACCATCAACTACGACCGCTGGGGGGTGGCACCGTCGCTGACTTTCGGCCTGGGCACACCGACCCGCGTCAACTTCAGCTACTACCACATGGAAAGCGACGACCTGCCGGACTCGGGCATTCCGTATGGCTACAGCTCGCCGACCGCCACTGCCCACGGGCATGACAAACCCACCGACGGCGGCGACAGCAACAACTTCTACGGTTTGAAAGACCGCGATTTCCGCAAGACCCGCGCCGACATCAGCACGTTCTCCATCGAGCACGACCTGAACGACAACATGACGCTGAAAAACACCCTGCGCCATGGCAGCACAGGCCAGGATTACGTACTCACTCAGCCGGACGACAGCCAGCGCAACGTCAGCCGTTTCGGCACGGTGTGGCGCCGCGCCAACACCCGTGTGTCGACCACCGACACCACCACCAACCAGACCGATCTGTTCGGCAACTTCCAACTGGCGGGCATGAAACACTCGTACTCGACCGGCCTGGAATTCACCGGTGAAGAAACCCGCGTCAGCAGCTACACCGTCAGCCCGAACAGCAACCCGACCTGCACCGTGGCCAAAGGCAGCCTGGGCGGCCAGTGCACCTCGTTGAGCAACCCGACACCGGATGACGCCTGGACCGGCAGCGTGGCACGCAACTACATGGGCACCAACACCAAGGCCACCAGCCGCGCCGCCTATGTGTTCGACACCATCGAGCTGGACCCGAAATGGCTGCTGAACGTCGGTTTGCGTTACGACACCTTTGATACACAAGCCAATACCAACGCCGTAGCCGGCCGCAGCAAGCTCAAGGACGACAGCCAATTCTTCAACTGGCAGGCGGGTCTGGTCTGGAAGCCGCTGGAAAACGGCAGCATCTACACCTCCTATGCCACCTCGGCGCAGCCGGTCGGCGGGCTGGTGGGTGAAGGGCAAGAAACCAATGGTTTCGTCACCGGCATCAACACCAGCGACCTGAAACCCGAAGAGACCGTCAACTACGAGTTGGGCACCAAGTGGGACCTGTTCCACAACCGCCTGTCGTTGACGGCAGCAGTGTTCCGTACCGAGAAGAAAAACACGCGAATCCTGGTGGACTCCAACACCTTCGAAAACGGCGGCGAATCCCGTGTCGATGGCCTGGAACTGTCGGCCAGCGGCAAGCTCACCGATCAATGGCAGGTGTTTGCCGGCTACAGCTACCTGAAAAGCGAACTGGTCGACCCAGGCAAGATCGGCAACCGTCAAAACGTAGTGTCGGCCGGCTCCAACAAAGGCAACCAAATGCCCAACACGCCGAAGAACACCTTCAGCCTGTGGACCACTTACGACATCACGCCAAAACTGACCATCGGCGGCGGCGCGTTCTACGTCGATCAGGTGTACGGCGACCCTGCCAACACCGTGTACGTGCCGGCTTACACCCGCTACGACGCGATGGCCAGCTACAAGCTGACCAAGAACGTCGACCTGCAATTGAACGTGCAAAACCTGACCGACAAGACCTACTACGACAAAGCCTACGCGGCGCACTTTGCCAACCAGGCCGCCGGGCGTACGGCGCTGTTGACCACCAGTTTCCACTTCTAAACCCGGTCAACGTTCAGCCAAAAGCCCCACGCATCGGATGCGTGGGGCTTTTGCGTGTAAAACAGAATTTTTCTCGTTAACCCACGGCATAATGCGCGCCGTGACAACGACATCCAGATGAGCGAGGCGGTCCGACGTGTTGAAAAAAACCCTGTTCCAATTGCACTGGTTCTTCGGCATCACTGCCGGGCTGGTGCTGGCGTTGATGGGGATAACCGGGGCTGCGGTCTCGTTTCAGGATGAAATCCTGCGGGCGCTCAACCCCACAGTCTTGAAGGTCGAAAAACGCGAAGCCGGTGTGCTGCCGCCTGCCGAACTGGTGCGCAAGCTTGAGGCCACCGAAGGCAAGACCGTATCGATGCTGTGGGTGGAAAGCGACAGCGGCAACGCCGCGCGTGTGTTCTTCACCGCCCCGCCGGGCGAACGGCGTGGCCAGATGCGCTACTTCGACCCCTACACCGGCGACTACATGGGCGACGCCGTCGGCCAGGATGTGCTCGGCTTTATCTTGCAGCTGCACCGCTTCCTCGCCATGGGCGAAACCGGGCGTAACATCACCGGCGCCTGCAGCCTCATCCTGGTGTTCTTCTGCCTCTCGGGCCTGTACCTGCGCTGGCCGCGCCAAGTGGCAAGCTGGCGCGCCTGGCTGACGCTGGACTGGCGCAAGAAAGGCCGCAGCTTCAACTGGGACCTGCACTCGGTGTTCGGCACCTGGTGCCTGCTGTTCTATCTGTTCTCGGCGCTCACCGGCCTGTATTGGTCCTACGACTGGTACAGCCAGGGCCTGAACAAACTGCTGTCCGACGCGCCGCAAAACGAGCGCCTGCGCAAACGCGGCCCGCCGCCCGAAGGCCCGGCGCCGATGGCCAACTACGACGCCATATGGAGCAGCATCTACGCCAACGCCGGCCCCGGTTTGATCGCCTACAACATTCGCATGCCGGCCGTCGCCGGGCAGCCAGCCATTGTGTATTACCTGCTCAACTCATCGCCCCACGACCGCGCGCTGAACCAGATCAACCTGGACCCGTCCTCCGGCGAGGTCAAAACCCACGCCCCATACGCCAGCAAGACGCTCAAGTCCCAATTGCTCACTAGCATTTATGCGTTGCACACCGGCAGCTACTTCGGTTGGACCGGGCGCATCCTCCTCACCCTCAGTTCGCTGATGATGCCGTTGTTCTTTATCACCGGCTGGCTGCTGTACCTGGACCGTCGCCGCAAAAAGCGCCAGGTGCGCGACGCCCGCAACGGCCTCGGCGCCAACCACAGCGATGCGCCGGCCTGGCTGATCGGCTTTGCCAGCCAGAGCGGTTTTGCCGAGCAGTTGGCCTGGCAAACCGCCGGGCAATTGCAGGCCGCCGGCTTGCCGGTGAAAGTGCAGCCGCTGGGCAGCGTCAGCCAGCACGACCTGAGCCAATCGCAGCATGCGCTGTTCGTGGTCAGCACCTTCGGCGACGGCGAAGCCCCAGACAGCGCCCGGGGGTTTGAGCGCAGCGTGCTCGGCCAGGATCTGTCGCTCAAAGGCTTGAACTACTCGGTGCTGGCCCTCGGTGATCGCCAGTATGAACACTTCTGCGGTTTTGCCCGGCGCCTGCACTTCTGGCTGACCCACCAGGGCGGCACGCCGTTATTCGCGCCGGTGGAAGTCGACAGCGGCGACAGCGAAGTGCTGCTGATGTGGCAACAACAACTGGGCCAAATCACCGGCCAAGCACCGGCAGCGGCCTGGCAGGCGCCTCAGTTTGAAATCTGGACCCTCACCCATCGCACCCTGCTTAACCGCGACAGCGTTGGCTCAGACATCTACCTGCTGGGCCTCACGCCGCCTGCGCCGCAAAGCTGGCTGGCCGGTGACCTGGTGGAAGTGCTGCCGCGCAATTGCCCGTGGGCCATCGAGCATTTCCTCGCAGGCCTGGGCCTGGTCGGCAGCGATGGTGTGTTGATCGACGGCCTGGCGCAAACCCTCAACCAGGCTTTGGCCACCCGCCAACTGCCGGACAACCGCGCGCATCTGGTGGGCCTGCACGCACAAGCGCTGGTCAACGCGCTGGTGCCCTTGGGCATGCGCGAATACTCCATCGCCTCGATCGCCAGCGACGGCGTGCTGGAGCTGATCGTACGCCAGGAGCGCCACCCCGACGGCAGCCTGGGCCTGGGCTCGGGCTGGCTGACCGAATACGCAGCCATCGGCTCCGGCGTCAGCCTGCGTCTGCGCCGCAACAGTGGCTTCCACTTGCCCGAAGCGCCGGTGCCGCTGATACTGCTGGGCAACGGCACCGGCCTGGCCGGCCTGCGCAGTTTGCTTAAAGCGCGCATCGCCGATGGCCAGCAGCGCAACTGGCTGTTGTTCGGCGAACGCAATATTGCCCACGACTACCTGTGCCAGGACGAGCTGCAAGGCTGGCTGGCCAGCGGTGACCTGGCCCTGCTGGACCTGGCGTTTTCCCGCGACCAGGCAGAGAAAATCTACGTACAGGACCGCCTGCGCGAATCGGCAGACGTATTGCGTAGATGGCTGGCCGAAGGCGCCGCGATTTATGTGTGCGGCAGCTTGCAGGGCATGGCCACGGGTGTGGATCAAGTGCTGCACGAGGTGCTGGGCAGCGAAGCGGTGGAGCGTTTGATTGAGCAGGGCCGCTATCGACGGGATGTGTACTAAGCCCTCATAAACACCGAGGAGCAACTGTGGGAGCTGGCTTGCCTGCGATGGCATCACCCT
>NZ_VBVZ01000342.1 GCF_005863185.1 Pseudomonas edaphica | reverse complement strand
GATAAAAAACGCCCCCACCATCGGCACCACCAGAAACGCAATCGGCGATGGCCCGAAGCGCTGCGTGACCGCCTGCATATTGGCAATGGCGGTCGGCGTGGCCCCCAAGCCAAAACCGCAATGCCCCGCCGCCAGCACGGCCGCGTCGTAGTTGCGGCCCATGACCCGGAACGTCACGAAGATCGCAAACAGGGCCATCAGCAACGCCTGGGCCGCCAACAGAATCACTATCGGCAAGGCCAATGCCGCCAGATCCCAGAGCTTGAGCGACATCAGCGCAATCGCCAGGAACAACGACAAGCTGACATTGCCCAGCAGCGACACTTCACGCTCAAACACCTGATGCCAGCCCAGCGCCGACAAGCCGTTGCGCAACACCACGCCCACAAACAGCACGCATACAAACGTCGGCAATTCGAAAGCCGTACCTTTAATAAAGCCATACAAGAAGGTGCCGACCTGCAAGCTGATCGCCAATAACGCCAGGGTCTCGATAAATGAAAACGAGGTGATCATGCGTTCCTGGTTGGGCTGCTCAAAGCCTTTGGGCTGGGGCGGTTGCGCCAGCTCAACGCCGGGCACCTGCACACGTTTGATCAGCAAGCGGGCAACGGGGCCACCTATCAGCCCACCCAATACCAAGCCAAACGTCGCCGAGGCAATCGCCAGTTCGGACGCCGAAGCCACGCCATATTTTTCGCTGAACACCGCGCCCCAGGCTGCGCCAGTGCCGTGCCCGCCGGACAAGGTGACGGAGCCGGCCAACAGCCCCATCAACGGGTCGAGCCCCAGCGCCTTGGCCAGGGCAATGCCCATGGCATTTTGCACCACCAGCAGGGCCGTCACGACCAGCAGGAAGATGCCGAGGATGCGCCCGCCTTTCTTCAGGCTGGCAAAGTCCGCATTCAGGCCGATGGTGGCAAAGAACGCCAGCATCAAGGGGGCCTGCAATGAGGCGTCGAATCGAACCTCGATATCCGTTAATGCGCGCAGCAACAGCAGCAGTGCAGCCACCAATAAGCCGCCGACCACCGGCTCCGGAATACTGTAGGCGCGTAAAAAGCCGATACGGGCGACCAGCCAACGCCCCAACAGCAGCACCAGAGAGGCGGCGACCAGGGTTGAGTAAAAATCGAGTTGGAACATCTGGGCAGTTCTCTGAAGTGAACAGGCACACGGGGCTGGCCAGAGTAGAGACAGCAGAACCAGTACACACCCACCCGCTATTAACTACAGACTATTCCCACGCACTTCACAACAAGGCCTACACATGTCGCGTGCAGCCGCTATCGCTGGGTGGTCCCCGGTTTGATTTTCGTCATCTACGCCATTGCGGCGGCCGACCGCGCCAACCTCGGTGTGGCGATGCCATTTATTCGCAAAGAATTCGACATGAGCAACGCCGAGGCAGGCGGCCTGATAAGCCTGTTCCTTCTCGCCTATGCCCTGGCGCAGATTCCTGACCCGGCTGATTAAAATCAGCACAAACAAAAACGCCGATCATTGCTGATCGGCGTTTTCGTTAAATATGGAGCGGGAAACGAGACTCGAACTCGCGACCCCGACCTTGGCAAGGTCGTGCTCTACCAACTGAGCTATTCCCGCAAAATGGCGTCCCCTAGGGGACTCGAACCCCTGTTACCGCCGTGAAAGGGCGGTGTCCTAGGCCACTAGACGAAGGGGACACACAACTGAAACACATGGTGTGTATTTCAGTGCCCAGAGGTTAAATCCGAAGATTATGCCCTGGTTTCACTCAATGCCGCCCGAGGGCCACATTGCTTGTAAATTGGAGCGGGAAACGAGACTCGAACTCGCGACCCCGACCTTGGCAAGGTCGTGCTCTACCAACTGAGCTATTCCCGCATATGGCGTCCCCTAGGGGACTCGAACCCCTGTTACCGCCGTGAAAGGGCGGTGTCCTAGGCCACTAGACGAAGGGGACACACGTACAACATTCACTCCCTACCGCGTTTCGCTGTGTGCTTTACGCTGTAAGTGGCGCGCATTCTATGGATGGATTGAAAGGTCGTCAACCCCCAAGGATAAATTTATTTAAATCAATGACTTCGCCCTGCTTTCCGGGCCTTGGCGGGCATTCTGCCCGTCCGGGCTTTGACGCCTATATTCTGGCGCCCGACAAGGCGCTATAGTTCGCCCAAGCAAATGATGGCAATGTGCATCTATGCAGAGAGCCCGCCCGGCAACGCTTACCTATATAGAAGAAACTACCTGGGCAACTGGTCGAACAGTCCTATCCGCCGGATGGTCCAGTCACTACACTCCACAGCAAACCCTATAAAAGAGGTCACACCGGTGACACCACTCATGATCACCCTGCTGGTAATAGCCGGGATCGTAATACTGATCGCCATTGGCTACATGAACCACGTGGTGGAAAACAACAAGCTGGAAAAGAAACGTACCGAGATCGAGCTCAATGATCGGCTGCGTCGGTGCGGTGAAATCACCGAGACCTTTCCTGGCCAATTGATGACCCCGGCGCTCAAGCTGCTGCTCACCCGCCTTGAGCTGAACGTCAACCAGCGTCTGTTGCACCTCAACAAGTCCAGTGCAGCACTCAAGGCGCGTATCACTGAGTTGAATGCGCTGATCGCCCAGGGCGAATCGATTCCGGTGACCAACCCGCCGGCGCCGATCCAGACCGAAGCCAAGGCCAAGGATGTGCGTTTCCTCCTTGAAGCCCTGCATGGCCAAGTGACCCGCGCGGCCCAGGATGGTTTTCTGCCGACCAACGAGGCCAAGCACTGGATCAAGGAAATTCGTCATATCCTGGTGCTGCTGCACATCGAGTTCTTCAACAACCTCGGCCAGCACGCCCTGCAACAAAACCAGCCCGGCCAGGCACGCCTGGCATTCGAGCGCGGTGTGCAGTACCTGCGTAAACAGCCGGAGCCGGTGCTCTATAGCGCGCAGTTGCAATTGCTTGAGAATCAATTGGCCCGTGCTAATTCGACGGTACTGACTAACAGCAAGCCGGCTGAAGATGAGGTCAATGAGTTGACTGAAGGGCTTAAAGTTGTGGATGCGGATGCGGAGTGGAAAAAGAAGGCTATTTACGATTGATCGTTGGGGGGCGCGCGCGGTGGATGGATGGGTTGGGTACATATCCGTTGCTGCGGTAACGGCTACTTAGGGTTCCGCCCTGACGGCGGGTCACTTTTGGAAAGACCGGAATGCCGGCCCAGCCAAAAGTAAGCAAAAAGTCTTCGCCCCACCACTCGGCACCTCGCTTAGGCTCGGTGTGCCAGAACGAAGGCTTGAATCCGTGGGCCGCCTCAGATCAAAAGCAAGATCAAAAGCAGAGCACGGCGGCCTAGTAGCCGACCTGAGTGGTTAGGTCAAAAGCGAAAGCGGATCCGCATACACCGAAGATCTGCTTTTCTGTGGGAGCTGGCTTGCCTGCGATGCAGACACCTTGGTACATCAGGCACACCGAGTTGATGCTATCGCAGGCAAGCCAGCTCCCACATTGGATGTGCAGGGTTATTGAAACTTCAGCCTTGATTGAACATTTCCGTGGCTCGCTCGCGAATCTGCGCTTCAGTCAGGTCCTCCTTGCGCGTAGCCAAAAACCACAGATGACCAAAGGGGTCTTTCACGCTAGCCGAGCGGTCGCCGTAAAACTGATCTTTTGGCTCAGACACCGAAAGGGCGCCTGCATCAATGGCCTGTTGGTACTGCGCATCCACGTCTCTCACATACAGGTGCAAACCGACGCTGGTGTGTTCGTCAGGGTTGCGCAAGGCCATTTCGGGGCAAGGCGAGCCGAGCATGATCGCCGAGTCACCGATGCGCAGCTCGGCGTGGCCGACCTTGCCATCGGGCATGTCCAGGCGCATGACCTGGGTAGCGCCAAAGGCTTTCTGGTAAAACTCAATGGCCTCGGCGGCGTTATCGATGCCCATATACGGCGTGACGCTGTGATAACCCTCAGGGATTGGCTTAACGCTCATATCGTTCTCCTCAGGTGGGGTTGTGAAGGTCCGGCCTTTTCACTATAGGCCACGCCCGCCGTGGCTTGCAGGTAACCGACGAGGTGTTGGCAACTCGGTTTAACTGACAGGCCGGGTTGTCTGCATCGCAGGCAAGCCAGCGCCCACATTGATTGGGTTTTCGGGTCAGGTTTCGGGGCTGGGCTCAAGTAATTGCGCGCCGGGCCCACATTCCCCCAGCTTGTCATCCTGATTACGCAGGGGACACGCCTCCAGCGATAAACACCCGCAACCAATACAACCACTGAGTTTGTCGCGCAGCAGCATCAGCTTGTTAATGCGTTCATCCAGATCCTCGCGCCACAGCGCCGACAAGCGTTCCCAGTCCTGTGCAGTGGGCGTGCGCCCATCCGGCAAGGTCTGCAACGCCTCGCCAATGGTCGCCAATGGAATCCCCAAACGTTGTGCGATTTTGATCACCACCACGCGCCGCAACACATCCCGTGGGTAGCGCCGTTGGTTACCGGCGTTGCGGTTGCTCTTGATCAACCCCTTGGACTCATAAAAGTGCAGCGCCGTAACCGCCACGCCACTGCGAGCGGCGAGTTGGCCAACGGTGAGTTCCTTGGTAAGCATAAAAAACTCCAGATAAGCGCTTGACCTTGACTTAACTAGAGGTTTTACCCTGCGTGGCATCGAATCGCAAGATTCTGCCTACAGAGAGAGGGGAGTGTTCATGCAGGTATCAGAGAAAAATCGCAGCTTCACTCAGTTGATCGAGTTTCAGATCGAACCCCGGCAGCAATTTGCCCTGGTGGCCGCCTTGTCCACCCAGAGCGAACGCCTGGCCCAGGGCCATGGCGGTTTTATCAATGCCAGTGTGCAAGTCAGCGACGACGGGCGGCGGGTGCTCAATTACCTGCAATGGCGCTCGCGTGAGGACGGCGAGGCGGCGTTCAAGTGTTTTGAGCACGGCGAGGAAGACTTCTGGATGCTGATTCGCGCCCACCAGGCCACGGCGGTGACCTTCGGTTCGTTCCAGGTGCTGCGCAGCTTCGAGCGCAGCCATGACAACGCGTTGCACTGCCGCCTAAATGGATAAATGCAGCATGCGCTCGCCCTGCACATTTTCGCCGGGGCGGCGTTTGTTCACCGCCAACTCGCCGATCTTGATCAGGCGCGTGCGCGTGACGTTGCGGCTCAAACCCAGCAGGTTCGCGGTGTGCACCTGGTTGTAATGGCTGAAACGGTAAGCGGCGCGCAATAGCGCGTCTTCGACCTTTTCATGCAGGGCGCCGGCCTGTTCTTCGAAGAGCTTTTGAAAGGCGCGGGCCAGCAAGGCGTCGGCGCTGTTGTCGGTGCCATGCTGGCTGTCGTCCTGGCGCTCGATGCGCATGTTCGACAGGCGCAAATCATCACGCTCGATCACGCCATTACGGCAGATCAGCAAGGTGTGGTGAATCACGTTTTCCAGCTCGCGGATATTGCCCGGCCAGCTGTAGCTTTTGAGCTTGTGCTCGGCCTCGCGGCTGATGGTGATCGGGCCGTAGCCCAGGCGCTGGCTATAGGCTTCGATAAAATGCCGGGTCAGCGGCAGGATATCGCCGGGGCGCTCGCGCAATGGGCTGAGTTCGAGGCTGACCACATCCAGGCGGTAGTAGAGGTCTTCGCGAAAGTGCCCCGCGTTGATGGCTTTTTCCAGCTGCACGTTGGTGGCCGCCAGCACGCGCACATCAATCGCAATGCTCTTGCGCGAACCCAGGCGCACGACTTCGCGTTCCTGTAGTACGCGCAATAATTTGACCTGGATCGCCATCGGCAAATCGCCGATCTCATCGAGGAACAAGGTGCCGCCGTCGGCCTCTTCGAACCAGCCGGCCTTGGCGCTGAGGGCGCCGGTAAACGCACCTTTTTCATGCCCGAACAATTCGGCTTCCACCAGGGATTCGGAGAACGCGCCGCAGTTCACCGCCACAAAGGGCCGGTTGCGCCGCGCACTGAGGTTATGAATATGGCGTGCCACCAGCTCTTTGCCGGTGCCGGTCTCGCCGATGATCAGCACACTCGCTTCGCTGGGCGCCACTTGCTGGATATGGTCGAGCAGCGCCTGGGATTTGGGGTCTTCGAAGACCTGGGCCGTAGCGCGAATCGAGGTCGCGAGGGCGGGCGAGGGCGGTAAGGTTAACAGCTGCATGGGCACCTCTCTCAGGAGTAGAACGTCGGGATCGGCAGGGACTGGTTCAACGCCCAGTCCCCCAGTTCGTGGAGTTTGTAATCCACCGGGTCGTGCAGGGTTTGCGTGCGCAAGTTGCGCCAGTGGCGATCCAGGCGCAGTGAGGCATGGGTCGAGCGCGCGCCGGTGACTTCAAACAGGCGGCTGCACAGGTCCAGGCCTTGGCGGGTGGCGGCGACTTTGGCGGTGGCGATGGCGATGGCCAGTTCGCCACGTTGCTGTTCGCTTAAGCTGGCACCTTTGGCCCAGGCCTGGTCGAGCAATTCGCCTGCGCGTTCGACCAGCAGGCGCACGCCTTCCAGGGCCACCCAGAATTCGCCGTAGTGGTGCAGCACGTAAGGGTCCTGGCGCACATCGCCCGCCGAGGATTTGTGCCACGCACGGGTTTCGGTGCGGGTGTAGTTGCGCGCTTCTTCAAAGGCGCCTTCGGCAATCCCGAGAAACATATACGTGAACGTCAACTGCGCGATCAGCGGGCGCAGGCAGGCGAAGGGCGTGCTCAACGGGCCGGGATCGAGCAGCAACTCGGACCTGTCTCTTATA
>NZ_VBVZ01000341.1 GCF_005863185.1 Pseudomonas edaphica | reverse complement strand
AACACAGGCCCCAGATCAGCCGCAGCCCCAACAAAGCGGCAAAACCTGACAGCATCGAGTTGCCCAAGGCGCACACCGTGGCGGCACCGGCGGCGATCATGCAGGTCAGCCGGTCGCCATTACGGGCGTAGAAATTCAACACATGGCGGTAGCCGAAAATCCGCACCAGGCGGTTGGCTGCAAGCAATACCCCGGCCTGGGCCAGGGTGATGCCAAAGGCCTGGGATTCCATGGGCAGCAGCAAGTAGAGCAACACATCACTGGGCAGGCATAACGCGAGGGTCAGTGCGGCACGTCGGGAGGTGGTATCAGCAGTGCGTAGAGCCAGGCTGGACATAAATCTGAAACATCCCGAAATATTCAGGCCGCCACGTTAGCGTTGCCGCCGCGTGTTTTACAAGGGCTAAACCTTGTGTTTATACGGCAACAAGCGCAACCCACTGGCCACACTGCCCACCAGCGCAAACCCACAGCCCAGCCACAGCGCGTATTGCGGGCCGCTGCCCAGGGAGAGGTGAAAGCAGAACGCCACTAACGACGCCCCCAGCGTTTGCCCCAGCAAGCGTGAAATCGCGACGATGCCACTGGCCCCACCGCTGCGGGCCAACGGCGCGCTGGTCATGATCGCCTTGAGGTTCGGTGACTGGAAAAAACCGAAACCGGCTCCGCACAAGGCCATGCGCCAGCCAATATCGAAGGCGCTTGCGCCGCTGCCCAAGGTCGCCAACGCCGCCATGCCCGCGCTGAGCATCAGCAAACCGATGCCGCACAACAGGCCCAGCGACACACGATCCGCCAGCCGCCCCGCCACCAGGGCCATCACCGCCACCACGGCAGGCCACGGCGTCATCAAAAAACCGGTTGCCACCTGGCTGTGCCCCAGCACCGCCTGCAACAGAAACGGCAGCGATACAAAGGCCAGGCCCTGGGCGCTGAACGCACAGATGGCCGTGAGAGAAGACAGCGCAAACACCGGGCGCTTGAACAAGTCCACGGCCAGCATCGGCGCCGGGTGACCGGCTTCACGGCGCAACAGCAATGCGCCGCACACCATCGCCAGCGCAATCAAACCGAGGGTCAGTGTGCCTTGGGCGCCATGCACCGCCGTGCCCAGCCCCAGCACCAACAGCGCGAACAGACCAGCACACAACAGCGCCGAAAACCGATCGAACGCGTGACCGGTCAACGGCAGTGTCGGCAATGACCGCAGGCCCAGCCCCAGGGCCAGCAGCCCCAGCGGCACGTTGATCAGGTACAGCCAATGCCAGCTCGCCACCGACAGAATCGCCGACGCGGCGGTCGGCCCCAGCGTGAAGGCCAACCCCACCACCAGTGAGTTATAGCCCAGGCCGCGCCCGAGCATTTTTGACGGGTAGATATGCCGCAACAACGCCGTGTTGACACTCATCACCGCCGCCGCCCCAAGCCCTTGGGCCACCCGCGCGGCAGTCAGGGTGAGCAAAGAACCGGCCAACCCGCAAAACAGCGACGAGACAATAAACAGCAGCAAGCCGCCGAGGTACACGCGCCGGTGGCCGAGCACATCACTGAGTGACGCGAACGGCAGCACCGTGGCGATAATCGCCAACTGGTAGGCGTTCACCACCCAGATCACCGAGGCCGAATCGGTGCCGATACCCTGTGCCAGCGTCGGCAGCGCCGTATTGACGATGGCGGTGTCCAGGGTTGCCATGCCAATGCCCAAAGACAAGGCGATCACCGCCGGCAAGCGTTTATTGGAAGGCAGCCCATCGGCAACAGAAGACATGAACAATCCGCACAGGTGACAAAGGCCCTTAGATTAAGGGTTGCGCGAATTTTTTTCAGTGGCCGATTGCCTGGCTGTCCGAATTTTCATGTTTGGGTGGCTAAGACTATCCAGACCTTCGCTGCGAACGGGGCTGTAGTGGAGAACTGGCTTGTTGTGGCGAGCGGGCTTGCCCCGCGTTGGGCTGCGAAGCGGCCCCAAAACCTGGCTGACCAGGTCCGTCAGGAATACCCGAGGTGGCTTCACTGGGAGTGCTTCGCACTCCAACGCGGGGCAAGCCCGCTCGCCACAGGGTCAACGATCAACTCACTGCCTAACCACCCGGCCAGGTATTCACCGGCCTGGGCCACTCCCGCCTCTTCACCCAGGCGCGCCACCAGAAACTCGCACAGCCCGGCAAAGCTGCCGTCGGCCTGCAGGTGCAACACGGCCTCAAGTTCCAACGCACTGACCTGACGTAAACGTGAGGTGTACTGACGCCGCCACACTAACAATCCACCTGCCTGTTCCAGCATCATTGCCTGCGGCGCAAGCGCGTCTTGCCACAGTGCCGACCAGATAGCCTCAGCATTGGTAGTCAGCCCATGGCAGCGCAACGACGGCGTCAGGCGCAAAACTGCGCTGTCCCAATCCAGCTCGGCCAGGGCTTGCAACGGCAAGGGCGTCGCATCGGCGGCGACAAACGCCTCATTCAGCGCCGACTCGATCCAGGCCAGTTCATGCACATCCGGGTTACTCGGCAATACGGTCTTCAAGGTCGCGTAAAACCCTTCGGGATACGCATCCAGGGTCCAGGCATGCGGGGGTTGCTGGTCGATATGGGTAATGCTGGCCGCCAGAAACGCCTCCTCTCCCAGCCAACGTCGCACAATCGGAAACGCCTGTTCCAGGCAACCCACCAGCTGCGCGCGATAGTTGTTCTGGTACACCGCCAGGCCTGCGTGCCGGTCGCCCAGCAGTCGGGCCGAATCATCCGACGCACTCACCAGCCACGTGTGAAATGCCTGCTGCCACTGCACCAGGTTCATTGGGCCAGCCCCAAAGCCCGCGCCATTGACAGCTCCTCAAGCAATTCGGCCAGCGGCGGGATGGCATCATCGCGCTCAATCATCGTGGCCACCGGCCCGAGCAACCCGACAGCCTTGGCATACAACGCCCAAACCCCGCTGCACACCGGGCTGTCGTGGCTGTCGATCAACAGCTCACGGCCCTGGCTATGGCCGGCCAAGTGAATCTGGCGCACGCGCTCAGCGGGAATGCCTTCGAGAAAGGCCAGGGCATCAAAGCCATGATTGCTGGCACTGACAAACACATTATTGATGTCCAGTAACAACTCGCACCCCGTGCGCTCGGCCATGGCGGCGATAAATGCGCATTCGCTCATGCTGGCACCGTCAAACGCCAGGTAGCTGGACGGGTTTTCCACCAGCAGCGTGCGGCCCAACACATCCTGGGCCTGGTGGATATTGGCGCAAACGCGGTCCAGAGCCTCGTCCGTATAGGGCACCGGCAACAAATCGTGGGCATTGAACCCCCCGCTGCGCGACCAACTCAGGTGGTCGGAGACAAACAGCGGCTCCACCTCATCCACCAGCGCTTTGAGACGCCGCAGGTACTCCGGGTCCAGCCCTTCGGCCGTGCCGATCGACATCGACACCCCGTGCAGCGCCACCGGGTAACGCTCGCGAATCTGGCGCAGGATGTGCCGTGGTTGCCCACCTGCGACCATAAAATTCTCAGAAATCACTTCTACAAAATCCACGGGCACCAAGGTTTCCAGGAAGTCGCAGTAATGCTCCTTGCGCAGCCCCAGGCCATAGCCGGAAAAGCGCGGGTTAAATGTCGGCATCATCGGTACTCCAGCAAAAACTGTGGCGAGGGAGCTTGCTCCCGCTCGGCTGCGCAGCAGTCGCCCGTTTCTGGAGGCGCTGCACAAGCAAGCTTGCTCGCCACAGGAAGGCGTTATTTCGGCTCAGTCAACGTGCCACCGGCCTTGAGGCATTCAGACGGCGTCTTGACGATCACGCCCTCGCCCTTGCAACTGTTGAGGCCCTTGCAGTCGTGCTTGGCGGTGGCGCACAGGCTTTCGCCCTTGCAACTGTTGACGCCGTAGCATCGGCCGGGCTTTTCCTGCTGATCGGCGGCGCTGGCGGCACTGGCGAATGACGCCGACGCCATGGCAATCAGGGCGGCGGCGGCGGCGAGGCTCAGACGGGATTTAAGTGCAGTGTTCATGGTTATTTCCTTTTGAGGTCTTGTGTGGGGTGAGAGGGATTATTTGATAACGGAAGCCGCGTCTTCGATGACCTTCGCCACAGCCTCAGGCTGGGAGATGTACACCAAGTGGCTAGCCTTGATTTCGGTGACCTTGGAACCGGCGCGCTGGTACATCCAGCGTTGCAGCGCGGGGCTCAGCGCACGGTCTTCGGTGGACACCACGGCATACGTCGGCTTCTTGTGCCACGCCGCCGCCCACACGGTGCCGCCGAACAAGGCGGTGGTAGCCGGCACTTGGGAGGCGGCCATGAAGTCGGTGCGGTTGGGGGTCAGGTCGGCGGCAAAATCGGCGTTGTATTTGCTGCGATCAAAGAACAGGTGGCCGTCGCGACTCTGCTTGATGTCATCGCTGGGCGCCGGCATCGAGCCGATCAACTGAGCCATGTTCTCGCCCACTTCCGGCTGCAGCGCCGAGACGTAGACCATCGACTTGACCTTGTCGCGGTCGCCGGCAATCGAGATCACCGCGCCACCGGAACTGTGGCCCACCAACACCACGGGGCCGACTTGTTGCTCCAGCACTTCACGCGCCTCGGCCACATCCGCCGCGAGGTTTTCGTGGCCCTGGTGCACCACGGTGACCTTGTAGCCCCTGTGAATCAGGATGTCGTGCACCACGCGCCAGCCAGAACCGTCGACAAACGAGCCGGGCACGATCACCACACTTTTGCCGGTGCCGGGCTGCGGTGTATCGGCCGCCTGGGCCAGCACGGGGACAGTCAGGGCCATGGCCATGGCCAAAGAAGAAAGCATGCGCATCGGGTATCTCCATCAGGGTTGTTAAGGTTTGCCGAACAGCCGGCGATCCAGCGACCACGCCCCGCCGCCATAGGCCAGCAGCGGCAGCAACAGGCCCGCCCAAGTCAGGTGCGTCGGCCAGGCCTCGGGGTATACGAACACCTCGATCACCAGGGTCATGCCCAGCAGCGCGGCGGCCGCCGGGCGCGTCAGCAGGCCCACTAGCAGCAACAGCGGAAACAGGTGTTCGGCGTAGGTCGCCAGGTGCGCGGCCCAGTCCGACGGGATCAGCGGCAAGGCGTATTCCGAACGGAACAAGGTGTAGGTCGACGGTTTGAGGCTCAGAAAACCGCTGACCTTGGTGCGTCCCGACAGGAAGAACACCGCTGCGATGCCCAGCCGAGCCACCAGCAACAGCAGCGCTTGGGGCAACAGGCGCTGGATCACGGCTGTTCCGTCAGGCTGCCGAAGCCTTTGGGCGTCTTGATCTGGGTGCAGGTGCCCTTGTCGACCAATACCCAGGCGTTGCCCTGGTAATCGGCGGTGGCGGTACCGGCGCACGAGGTGCCTTTACCGGCAGCGCAGTCGTTGGCACCGGCGAGGGCGACGCCGAAGCATTTTTCCTGGGGCTTGGCGTCGTCGGCATGGGCCATCGCCGCAAAGGCGCTGAGGGACAGGGCGAAAGTGGCCGCAAGGGCCGCGTAGGGTCGCTTCATCGGTGTATCTCCTGGCTTGACTGAGTGTGGCCAGGGCGCGTGTGGCGGTGGGTGACCGCCTGCGCCAGCTGGTGAACAGAGTTAAAGCCAGGCGTGTATCCGCTCTGTGTCGCCGACACGCCAGAACGTCATGCCGATGTATCAGGGTGGTGCGGGGATACTTTGTAATACAAAGCCAATAAACCACCGCCAAATCGCCAGCGTTTTAGTCGGCATCCCGAACGACACAATTAGAAATATTCGTGTTTCCGAACGAAGGCATTCGCTGGTCGCCAACGACCCTAAAAATCACCATAAATTTCATATGGTTGTTGTCATCTTTGGTACATGCCAACTGGCATACATTCTGCTTTATCAGGGTTTCTGGTAATAAAATGTTTCAGCTTTGCGACAGTCTCATCCTCCGGGACATGCGCTGTGATACGCCCATAACAACGACTACGCCCCAAAGGAGGGCGGCCTTTCCGACGTTTTCATCGACATCAACTTTCCAAGACTGCTGCTGCACATCTGTACCCCAAAAAGGGCGAATGGCCTGATCGCCAATAACAAGCCCGACTATAAAAAGGACGATTTGATGAGCTCGAGCAAGAACCACGCGGTGTCCTTGATGGACGCCGATCACCCGACCCCGGCAGCCGCCGAGAATGTCCTGGGCTTTGGCCCCTTCCTGTTACTGGCCAGGCAGCACGTGCTGCTGCGTAACGGCGAGCCGGTCAGCCTGGGGAGTCGCGCCCTCTACCTGTTGATCGCCCTGGCGACCCGCGCCGGTGAATTGCTGGAGAAGACCGAGCTGATCGCCTTCGCCTGGCCCAAGGTGGTGGTGGAGGAATGCAACCTGCGTGCACAGATCGTCGCATTGCGCCGGGCACTGGGCGACGATGGCAACTTCAGCTATATCGTCACCGTGCCGGGGCGTGGTTATCGCTTTGTGGCGCCGGTGACCGTGCAAACCGCCGGCGAAGAAAGCCTGCCGGTGCTCTGCGCACGCACCGAGGAGCCCGCGCCGCCAGTGCCGTCCTGCGAGGTCATCGGCCGCGACAGCTTGATTTCAAGCCTTGCCGAGCAGTTGCTCAGCCAGCGCTTCGTCACCCTCACCGGCCCCGGCGGCATCGGCAAGACAACCGTGGCCACCGCCGTGGCGCAGCGGCTGGCGCATGAATCCAAGCTCGACACCTGCTTCGTCGACCTGGCGCCCGCCACCAGCGGGCAATGGGTGGCCGGTATGCTCGCC
>NZ_VBVZ01000340.1 GCF_005863185.1 Pseudomonas edaphica | reverse complement strand
GGCTCGGCCTTATTGGATCTGGTAATACTGGCTTAATTACACAGCCAAACAAATGTGGGAGCTGGCTTGCCTGCGATAGCATCACCTCGGTGTACCTGATACACCGAGGTGTCAGTATCGCAGGCAAGCCAGCTCCCACACAAGCCAGCTCCCACTTGGGTTCTTCAGCGGCTGTCAGACCGCGGCAAACCGCTTGTCGAGGTAATCAATGATCACCTTGGAGTCATACATCCAGGTGGTCTGGCCATTCTCTTCGATACGCAGGCACGGCACTTTGATCTTGCCGCCTTGCTCCAGCAGGGTCTGGCGGTCCTGTTCGTTGTTTTTCGCGTCCTTGAGCGCCACCGGCACATTCAGGCGGTGCAGGGTGCGGCGAGTCTTCACGCAAAACGGGCAGGCGTGAAACTGATACAGCGTCAGTTCCTTGGCCGCCGCGTTGACCTGTGCCTGTTGCTCGGCAGAACGCTGCTTTTTGCGCGGGCGGGTCAGGAAGTCGCCCGCGATGATGATTTGGCCGAGACCCACTCGAAGTGCTTTGACGAACATGGCTGAAAACCTCTTGCCCATGAAGAAGGGGCCGCAGCTTACCTGAATTTCGCGGGCGAAAAAAAACCGGCGATGAACGCCGGCTTTTCCTTACGCAGCCTGTTACTTGATCAGGCTGAGGAATTCGCTGCGGGTGGCCGCGTTTTCGCGGAACTCACCCAGCATCACCGAAGTGATCATCGACGAATTCTGTTTCTCCACACCGCGCATCATCATGCACATGTGCTTGGCTTCGATCACCACCGCCACGCCCAGGGCGCCAGTCACTTGCATCACGGCGTCGGCGATCTGGCGGCTGAGGTTTTCCTGGATCTGCAGGCGGCGCGCATACATGTCGACAATCCGCGCAACCTTCGACAGGCCCAGCACTTTGCCGCTTGGGATATACGCCACATGCGCCTTGCCGATAAACGGCAGCAGGTGGTGTTCGCACAGCGAGTACAACTCGATGTCCTTGACCAGCACCATTTCGCTGTTGTCGGAGCTGAACAAGGCACCGTTGGTGACTTCTTCCAGCGTCTGTTCATAGCCGCGGCAAAGGTACTGCATCGCCTTGGCGGCACGCTTTGGCGTGTCGAGCAGGCCCTCGCGGGAAACGTCCTCGCCGAGCTGGCCGAGGATCGCGGTGTAATTCTGTTCCAGGGACATGAAACTACCTGTGGGATTTTCGCAAAGCGCAAGGTTACGGTGGCGGGCACATCGCTGCAAGCCTGACGATGGCACTTGTTACTCGTCGCGCCCTTCCATCATGGTGCGCTTGAGCATCACATACACCGCACCGGCGCCGCCGTGGCGGGCCTGGCAGGAGGTAAAACCGAGTACCTGGGCATGCTGGCGCAGCCAGGTATTGACGTGGCTCTTGATCATGGGACGCTTGCCGTCCAGGCGCACGGCCTTGCCGTGGGTGACGCGCACGCAGCGGATTTCGAATTTGGTCGCTTCGGCCAGGAAGGCCCAAAGGGTTTCGCGGGCTTTTTCCACGTTCATGCCGTGCAGGTCGAGGCTGCCTTCGAACGGGATCTGGCCGATCTTGAGCTTGCGCATCTGGCTTTCCTGCACGCCGTCGCGAGCCCACATCAGCTCGTCTTCGGGGCCTACATCGATCACGAACTGGTCCGACAGGCCATCCACCGTGGTGGCGTCGGTGCGCACGGTCGCGGCCTGGCGCAACTTGGCGATCTGTGCCCGGTCGGCCTTGGGTTTACCGGTGTCGGCACGATCATGCTTGATCGGCTTGACGCCGCGCAGCTCGTTTTTGAACAGGGAAAAATCGTCGTCTTGCATGTCAGCCTCCGCGAAGGGCGGGCAGTTTACCTAAATCGCGGCGGCCAGGGCGCAGGAAACGCTATCCAAGCGCCATCAGTCGTGCTTTTTCATCAAGTGCGAAGCGATGTTCAGTGACAGCGGCTGACGCATTTTCCGACGGCTACGACGCCATAACCACACACCCAACCACAGCACCAGCAGTCCGATTACCAACAGGATAGCCGAACCGCCGGGGCTGGCATTCAACTCGCCAAGGGCCGGCGAATGACCAAACAGGCCGGCGCCACCAGCGCCGGCCAACAGCAAACCTACAATGGCCAGCAACGCGGCAAAGCCGGCCACCAAACGCAGACGCCAATTGCTCGGGCCTTTGGGGCGCAAGCGACGAGCGTCAAAACCATCGGATATCTTCATTCCGACCTTTCCTCCAGGGTATCGGCCCTTCGACCGGAAGATACACAGGTTGTTCCGACAGCAGCGGTAAATGCGCCAAATGAGAGGGCTTTGCGGATGAGCGGGGCAATAAATACGCCGCTCATCTCAAGGGCGATCAGATCAGATCTTTGGTCAACGCGAGGGTGGCGAAGTTGTCGGCCATGATGGCCATTTCAGTTTGCTGTACGTGCTCGGCGCTCAGGATGCCACCTTTGTAAGGCAGGTCACGGGTGGCGCAGGCGTCTTCCACCAGGGTGCAGCGAAAGCCCAGGTTCTTGGCGGCGCGCACGCTGGTGCTGACACTGGAGTGGCTCATGAAACCGCAGACGATCAAGTCCAGGGAGCCGAGGTCTTGCAGGTGTTTCTCCAGGCCGGTGCCATGGAACGCGCTGGGCAGCAGTTTGCCGATGATGGTTTCATCGCCTTGGGGTTCCAGGCCAGGAATGAACTCGCCGCGCTCGCCCTGCGGGTCGAACAGGCCACCGACGGTGCCAAGGTGACGTACATGCACGATCGGGCGCCCGGCATTACGCGCGGCTGTCACAAGCTGCTTGATGTTGTCGACCGCCGCGTCCATGCCGGACAGGGCGAGTGGGCCGCTGAGGTATTCCTTCTGGGCGTCGATGATCACGAGGGTCGCATGGTTCAGGTTGGCTGCTGCGTAACCGCGACCGCTGAGTTGAAACATCGTCTTTGGAACGGACATTCTGGGGCTCCTGTGAGGGGGGCTTTTGTCACATTGTCCACTGGCTGAGCGGTTCTGTGAATCGCTACCATCGTAAGGTACGCCGTTGTTGACGTGCAGCCATGTCAAGAGGTGGGCTTGATCAGCGCAATGATGGCAATTTGAATGATTTCCGACAGATGGTGAAGGGTTTTCGTACATCGTCGGTACAGGCGAAGGCTGTTAGAATCGCCAGTCGTTTTTTCCAGGAGCTTGCCCCCGTGATTACCTCCCGCCTGCGCACGTTGCGCGACCACATCCGTTGGGCTGTCAGCCGTTTCCATGGGGAAGACCTGTTTTTCGGGCATGGCACCGACAATGCCTGGGACGAAGCCCGGCAATTGGTGCTCGGCGCCTTGCACCTGCCTTGGGAAATTGCCGACAGCTACCTGGACTGCAACCTCGAAGAAGAGGAAGTCGCCCATGTGCAGCGCTTGCTGCACAAGCGTATCCACGAGCGTGTCCCTACCGCCTACCTGTTGAAGGAAGCCTGGTTCTGCGGCATGTCGTTTATTGTCGATGAGCGCGTGTTGATCCCGCGTTCACCGATTGGCGAGTTGATCGAAAACCGCTTCGAGCCATGGCTGGCCCAGCCGCCGGCGCGCATTCTCGACCTGTGCACCGGCTCCGGTTGCATCGGCATCGCCTGTGCCTACGAGTTCCAGGACGCCGAAGTGGTGCTGGGCGACTTGTCCTTCGAAGCCTTGGAAGTGGCTAACCAGAACATTGAGCGTCATGGTGTCGATGAACGCGTCTACACCGTGCAGGGCGACGGCTTCGATGGCCTGCCGGGCCAGCGTTTTGACTTGATCGTGTCCAACCCGCCGTACGTGGATGCCGAAGACTTCGCCGACATGCCGGATGAGTACCAGCACGAGCCGGAACTGGGCCTGGCCTGCGGCGATGATGGTCTGAACCTGGTGCGACGCATGCTGGCCGAGGCCGCCGACCACCTGACCGAGAAGGGCTTGCTGATTGTTGAAGTCGGCAACAGCCAAGTGCACGTCGAAGCGCTGTACCCGGAAGTCGACTTTGCCTGGCTGGACTTCCAGCGCGGCGGGCACGGTGTGTTCATGCTGACGGCTGAGCAGTGCCGGGCGCATCAGGCGGTGTTTGCGGCGCGGGTTTAACTTCATTCCGCAATAGGAACGCGATCAGTGTGGGAGCCGACAAGCCAGCTCCCACATTTGGAATGCATTCCAACCTTTCAGCGGTGTGTCGCAATCCAGATCAACAGCCCCGCCTGAAACACCGTAAACGCCACCAGGCACGTAATGGTAAAGCGCAGCCCACTGTCCTCGCGCTTGAACTTGGTGACCTTTTCTTCTTCCTTGCGCAGCTTCACTTCCTGCTCGGCCAGGTTCTGCTCGGCCTGCTGCAGCATTTGCGCAGCTTCGAGGATCTCCACGTACTGCACCTTTTCGGTGTTCCAGCTGTCCAGCACTTCGCTGACTTTGCCGGGTTGCACGTTCCCTTTGAGGTGCTGCACATCGGCGTAGGCCACATCAAAACCCTGGATGCGCAGGAAATGATCGCGACGCAGGCGCGTGGCTTCGTTGAGTGCATCCTTGTTGGCGAGGTCCACGCCGTCTACGCGGTAATGTGACCACTTCTTTTTCGCCCACGCGGCGGCCTGTGCCACCAGAAAGCGTCCCAGGCCACGGTTGGCCGGTTCAATTTCCAGGCTGTTACCCGGGCCGAAGTGCACACGGTGCGTCTCGTGATCGACCCAGATATCCAGGTGGTTCTGCTCGCGGCGCACACGTTGGCCGGGCAACTGGATCACCATGCGTAACAGGCTGTGTTTCTTGTCATGGCGTTCGGTATAGCCAAACTGTACGAACCGCAGCGGCCGTGCACCGGTGGCACGATCAGTGGCCAGGGGCGCCAGGCGCAGCATCTTGAAGTGTTCGGCCTGAACGTCCGCCCACGGCAGGGCCGCGGCCTCGACAGCCTCGGGTTTTTCGGCCGGGGTGTCGGCGGTAGATTCGGGTGTTGCTTCGGTGGTAGTCATGCGGCGCGATCCTGTCCAAGCCCGGCGAGCCGACAGTCTTTTTACTGTCGACTCTGGGCTTATCGGCCGTTTTATTCAGGACTGGAGGCAAATAATCGCTTAACGGGGTTGAAGTCCGTCGATAAAGCGCACGATGCGTTGGCCCAGCTCGGCGGCGAGGGGCAGTTTGGGGTCGTTGTACGACTCAAGCTGTTCCTTTACACCCTTGGGCACGATACGCATAACGTGGTTCATGCCTTGAATCACGCTCAGTTGCGCGTCGGGCTTGGCCGCTTGCAACTGCTGGGCATCCGCCACGCCGACCTGGATATCGTTGGTGCCCTGGATGATCAGAGCCGGCATGTTCAGTTTGGCGAAGGCGGCCGACGGGTCGGCACGAAACAGGCTGATCAGGTACGGCTGCACACTGGGGCGGAAAATGCCTTCCAGCGGGCGCGGTACATCGGCATCCACCTGGCCGGCCTTAAGGTGGTCGAGAATTTCATTGCTGCGCAGCAACAGGGCAGGGGGCAGATGATCGGCCAGTTGCTGGCGGATCACCTGGTCCACCGGCCGGGCGCTGCCGGACAGCGAAATAACCCCGGCCGGGTCGAGTTGCGGCGCGGCGAGGGTGGCGACCAGCGCACCTTCGCTATGGCCCAGCACGATCAACTGGCCCATGCGGCTGTCGGCCTTGAGCAGCTTGCCCCAGGCCACCGCATCGGCCACATAGGCGTCCAGGGTGAGGTTGCGTTCGTCGGGGGTGGCGGCCAGGCTCGCGGCCACGCCGCGTTTGTCGTAGCGCACGCTGGCGATGTTATTGCGCGCCAGCACCCAGGCCAGGCGCTTGAGGCTGTCGTTGCGCGCACCATCGGCGCTGTTGCCGTTGCGGTCGGTGGGGCCGGAGCCGGCGATGATCAGCACCACGGGCACGGGCTTGTCGGATTTTGGCAGCAGAAGTGAACCAAACAGCTCGCCGCTGCCGGTGTCCAGGCTGATCGGCCGTTGCAGCACGACGGGGGAGGCGGCGAAGCCAAGGCTGGAAAACAGGGTAAGGGTCAAAAGCAAAACTCGCAGCATCATCACGCCATCATCAGGAAGGTGCCGGTTGGACCAACGTCTACCGGTAAGGTTTCGAGGATGAACTACTCGGTTAGCCTGCGTATACTGGCTGCCTTAAGTTATTACGGTTGAGTTGATTCAACTGATTTCACGGAGCGCCCTGCATGTCCGGCAATACCTTCGGCAAGCTGTTCACTGTCACCACCGCGGGCGAAAGCCATGGCCCGGCGTTGGTCGCCATTGTCGACGGCTGCCCGCCAGGCCTCGAGTTGTCTCTGGAAGACCTGCAGCGTGACCTCGACCGCCGCAAGCCCGGCACCAGCCGCCATACTACCCAGCGCCAGGAGCCCGACGAAGTCGAGATTCTTTCCGGCGTGTTCGAAGGTCGCACCACCGGCTGCGCCATTGGCCTGTTGATCCGCAACACCGACCAGAAGTCCAAGGACTACTCGGCGATCAAGGACCTGTTCCGCCCGGCCCACGCCGACTACACCTACCACCACAAATACGGTGAGCGCGACTACCGTGGCGGTGGCCGCAGCTCGGCGCGTGAAACCGCCATGCGCGTGGCCGCCGGTGCCATCGCCAAGAAATACCTGGCCACCCAGGGCATCGTGATCCGTGGCTACATGAGCCAATTGGGCCCGATTGAGATCCCGTTCAAGACCTGGGACAGCGTCGACGACAACGCCTTCTTCAGCCCCGACCCGGACAAGGTGCCGGAACTGGAAGCCTATAT
>NZ_VBVZ01000033.1 GCF_005863185.1 Pseudomonas edaphica | reverse complement strand
CCCTGACCCTGCACCCGACCTGCGAAACCTTCACGGTCGACACCAGCGTGCGTATCCACCCGGAAACCAACCCTGCCCTGGAAGGCCTGTACAAATCCAGCGGCATGTTCTGCACCCAGTGCGAGGCCGAAGGTTTCCGAAAGATCACTTACTACCTCGACCGCCCGGACGTGATGAGCACCTTCACCACCACGGTGATCGCCGAACAACACAGCTACCCGGTGCTGCTCTCCAACGGCAATCCGATTGCCAGTGGCCCCGGCGAAGACGGCCGTCATTGGGCGACCTGGGAAGACCCGTTCAAGAAACCTGCCTACCTGTTTGCATTGGTGGCCGGTGACTTGTGGTGCGTTGAAGACACTTTCACCACCATGACCAATCGTGAAGTGGCGCTGCGCATCTATGTCGAGCCGGAAAACATCGACAAGTGCCAGCACGCCATGACCAGCCTGAAAAAATCCATGCGCTGGGACGAAGAAACCTACGGTCGCGAGTACGACCTCGACATCTTCATGATCGTGGCCGTGAATGACTTCAACATGGGCGCCATGGAGAACAAGGGCCTCAATATTTTCAACTCCAGCGCCGTGCTGGCCCGCGCCGAAACCGCCACCGACGCTGCGCACCAGCGCGTCGAAGCGATTGTTGCCCACGAATACTTTCACAACTGGTCGGGCAACCGCGTGACCTGCCGTGACTGGTTTCAGCTGTCGCTCAAGGAAGGCTTCACCGTGTTCCGTGACTCGGGCTTCTCCGCCGACATGAACTCGGCCACGGTCAAGCGTATTCAGGATGTGGCGTACCTGCGCACCCATCAGTTCGCTGAAGACGCCGGCCCGATGGCCCACGCGGTACGCCCGGACAGCTTTATCGAGATCTCCAACTTCTACACTCTGACCGTGTACGAAAAGGGCTCGGAAGTGGTCGGCATGATCCACACCTTGCTCGGCGCTGAAGGCTTCCGTAAAGGCAGCGACCTGTACTTCGAACGCCATGACGGCCAGGCCGTGACCTGTGATGACTTTATCAAGGCCATGGAAGACGCCAACGGCGCCGACCTCAGCCAGTTCAAGCGCTGGTACAGCCAGGCCGGTACGCCGCGTCTGGCGGTAAGCGAGTCGTTTGATGCCGCAGCCAAAACCTACAGCCTGACGTTCCGTCAAAGCTGCCCGCAAACGCCGGACAAGGTTGAGAAACTGCCGTTCGTGATTCCGGTGGAATTGGGCCTGCTGGACGGGCAGGGCGCCGCTATCGCCTTGCGCCTGGCGGGTGAAGCAGCGGCTGGCGGCACGTCGCGGGTGATTTCGGTGACGCAAGCGGAGCAGACCTTCACCTTCGTCGACATCGCAGAAAAGCCGTTGCCTTCGCTGCTGCGCGGCTTCTCGGCGCCGGTGAAACTGAGCTTCCCGTACAACCGCGACCAACTGATGTTCCTGATGCAGCACGACAGCGATGGCTTCAACCGCTGGGATGCCGGCCAGCAATTGTCGGTGCAGGTGTTGCAGGAGCTGATCGCCCAGCATCAGCAAGGCCAGGCCTTGAAGTTGGACCAGCGTTTGATCGACGCACTGCGCACGGTGCTCAGCGATGAAAGCCTGGACCAGGCCATGGTCGCCGAAATGCTCTCGCTGCCAAGCGAGGCCTACCTCACGGAAATCAGCGAAGTGGCGGATCTGGAGGCCATCCACGCCGCCCGTGAGTACGCCCGCAAGCAACTGGCTGACAACCTGTTCGAAGCGCTGTGGCTGCGTTACCAGGCCAATCGCGAGCTGTCCAAGCAGACGCCTTATGTGGCGGCGGCCGAGCACTTCGCGCGGCGCGCCTTGCAGAACATCGCGCTGTCGTACCTGATGCTCAGCGGCAAGCCTGAAGTGTTGGCCGCAACGCTGGACCAGTTCGACACCAGCGATAACATGACCGAGCGTCTCACGGCATTGGCGGTGCTGGTGAACTCGCCGTTTGAGGCGGAAAAAGCCCAGGCGTTGGCCGTGTTTGCCGAGAACTTCAAGGACAACCCTCTGGTGATGGACCAGTGGTTCAGCGTGCAGGCGGGCAGCACGTTGCCGGGCGGGTTGGAGCGGGTCAAGGCGCTGATGGAGCACTCGGCGTTCAACATCAAGAACCCGAACAAGGTGCGCGCACTGGTGGGTGCATTTGCCGGGCAGAACCTGATCAACTTCCATGCTGCAGACGGCTCGGGTTATCGCTTCCTGGCGGACCTGGTGATCCAGCTCAATGGCTTCAACCCACAGATTGCTTCGCGCCAGTTGGCGCCGTTGACCCGCTGGCGTAAATACGACAGCGCCCGTCAAGCGCTGATGAAGGCGGAACTTGAGCGCATTCGTGCCTCCGGCGAGCTGTCGAGCGATGTATTCGAGGTGGTCAGCAAGAGCCTTGCGTAAACCTCGCGCATAAAAAAACGGCCTGAACAGGCCGTTTTTTTTCGTCTCAAATAACCGGTGGGCGCGGTGTGTCTGCGCCGTGGTCGAGCGCGAAGCGCTCCGAGATAATCCCGTGGGGAACGCCCAATGGAATTGCGCCGGCAGTGTCCAGGCGGGCCACTTGCTCGTTCGACAGCTGCACCTTGAAGGCGCCTAACGTGGCATCCAATTGTGCGCGGGTGCGTGAGCCGAGGATCGGGATCAGCGCGCTAGTCGAACGCCGGGCCTTTTCCCGTAGCCAGGCGATGGCGACGTGGGTGGGGCTTTCCTCCAATTCGCTGGCAATCGCCAGCAAGGTATCGAGCACGGCCGTTTCGCGCGCGCTTTGTTCGGAGTGGATCAACATACCCAGTTTGTTGGCGCGATTGTGGTCCAGGCTTTCACGGTATTTGCCGGTAAGGAAGCCACCGCCCAACGGCGACCACAGCGTGGCGGCCAGGCCCAGAGCCTCGGCCATCGGCAGCACTTCACGTTCGGCGCTGCGTTCGACCAGGCTGTATTTCACCTGCACCCCAATAATCGGCGCGAAATTGCGCACTTCGGCCAACAGGTCGGCGCGGGCGATGCGCCAGGCCGGCATAGTGGATCTTGCCGGCGCGCACCAAGTCATCGAAGCTGCGCAGTATCTCTTCCATCGGCGTGACGTTGTCGCTCATGTGCGCCCAGAGCAGGTCGATGTGATCGGTGTTCAAGCGTTTGAGGCTTTCTTCGACCGCCCGCACCATGTTCTTGCGGTTGTTGCCGAGTTTTGTAATTTATTCGGGCAAGGGTCTTTTTTGCTGCTGACATTTTCTGACAGGACGCTCTGCTAAGCTGCGGCACTTTTTCCTTTTTCGGCGGGGTCCAAGTGTCGCGTACCACTCGTTTACTCACCTTGTTGCAGGCCCTGCGCGGCAAGAAGCGCCCGGTGACCGCGGCCGTACTGGCTGCGCAGTTGGAAGTCTCCGAGCGCACGCTGTACCGCGATATCGCTGAGCTGACGGCACTCGGCGCGCCGATTTTTGGTGAGGCGGGGGTGGGTTATGTGTTGCGCAGCGGGCTGTTTTTGCCACCATTGATGCTCAACGCCGAGGAAACTGAAGCCATCGTGCTGGGGTTACGCTATGTGGACCAGCGCGGCGACGACGTGCTCAGTCGTGCAGCGGCTAATGCCTTGGCAAAAATTGCCGATGTGCTCGACCCGGTTGCGCAGGAAGCCTTGCGTAACCCCACGCTGCTGCCGGGGCCGCCGGGGTTTGGCTACCCGGAAAATCGCGTACCGCTGAATGTGTTTCGTGAGGCGATTCGCAACCAGGCCAAGCTGCATATCGATTACGCAGACGCCAGCCAAACCCAGAGCCAGCGGTTGATCTGGCCGTTGGCATTGGGGTTTCTCAATGAGGTCCGTGTGATCGTGGCCTGGTGCGAGTTGCGTGGCGCTTACCGTACGTTTCGCACCGACCGGGTGGCCGCAGCTGACGCCCGAGGTGAGCGTTACCCTGGCCGGCGCAGCGACCTGCTGCGCGGCTGGCGCAAGTTGATGGAACACAATGATTCAGGATCGTTCACTCCTGACAAAAACTGACACAGGGCTGGCTTAGCATGGCGCCATAAATCACTAAAAAGGAGCTGTGCCATGTCTTTTCCAGCGTTAGCCCCCGCCATTGCAGCCTACATAACCGCGACCAATACCGGCGACACCTCAGCCATTGCCCAGTGCTTTGCCGATGATGCCAACGTATTCGATGAAGGCGATCATCAAGTTGGTCCGACAGCCATTGCCCGCTGGGTTGAAGACACCGGGCGTCGCTATCAGCCTCGTGTTGAAGTGATCAACGTGCAGCATCGCACCGGTAAGGTATTGGTCAGCAACAGGGTCTCCGGCAATTTCCCCGGTAGCCCTTTGGAGCTGCGTTATACCTTCCGCCTGAACGAGCAGGGCAAGATTTCACGGCTGGATATCTCGCTGTAAGTCATACTGGCACGCATGACTTTCGACTCGCCGCTTGCCGCCTACCAATACGCCATCGCCCAGCAAGGCTTCGTGCCCGACGACGCCCAGTGCCGGGCGGTGCAAGCCCTGCAAACCTGCTTTGAGGCCTTGCACCACGGCCGCTCGCCGATTCCCGGGGTTTACCTGTGGGGGCCGGTGGGCCGGGGCAAGACCTGGCTGATGGACCAGTTCTATCACAGCTTGCGTGTACCTGCGCGGCGCCAGCATTTTCATCACTTCATGGGCTGGGTGCATCAGCGCTCTTTCCAGCTCAGTGGCATCCATGACCCCTTGCAGGCTTTGGCGCGCGAACTCAGCCAGGACGTGCGCGTGTTGTGTTTCGACGAACTGTTCGTCAGCGACATCGGTGATGCGATCATTCTCGGCCGGCTGTTCCAGGTGATGTTCGAGGAGGGCGTGGTCATGGTCTGCACCTCCAACCAACCACCGGACGAGCTGTACGCAGGCGGCTTCAACCGCGAGCGATTCTTGCCGGGTATTGAGGCGCTCAAGCAACATATGCACGTGGTGGCAGTGGACGGTGGTGAAGATCACCGTTTGCATCCAGGTGTGGGGCTGCAGCGCTATTGGGTCAATCAGCCACAAGCGCTTGCCACACTGTTCAAACAGTTAAGCGAAGGCCAGGTGACCGGCAGCGGCGTGGTCAGCGTCGGGTACCGTTCGATAGTAGCGATGCAGTCCAGCGACACGGTGCTCTGGTGCCGGTACGCCGATTTGTGCGAGCAACCCTTGGCAGCGATGGACTTTATGCTGCTGTGCGATCGCTACAAGGCGATCCTGCTGGGTGAAGTGCCCAACCTGAGCGCACAAAAACGTCCGGGACGGATTGCCCGTGGCACCGAAGATGGTGTTCAGCGAGTAATGGCCGGTGACCGTGAGTTGCCTGAATTGTCGGTACACGATGACAGTGTGCGGCGCTTCATCGCGCTGGTGGATGAGTGCTACGACCGCAAGGTGCCACTGTTTATCGAGGCCCAGGTGCCGTTGGCAAGTCTTTACACCGAGGGTTATCTGGAGTTTGCGTTCCGGCGCACCTTGAGTCGTTTGCAAGAGATGCAACTGCAGCGGTTCGGCGCCTAGGACAAATCCCAGGCCAGTGGTGCTTGTTGGTGGGCGCAACCTTCGTCATTTCCGTCAGGTATTTGTAGCTAATCTCCTTCATCTGCGACGGGCTCCCCGCTTACAATTGTCTCCTCAAAGGGAACCGATTCCCTTGTTGTCGTGATTGAGGAAGGAAATGGACACCCCAGACATCCTGGTGCTGCAAGCCAGCTACACCAACCCCGTGCATGCCGAAGCCATTGGCCTGGTGCTTAACCATTACGCTGAAGACCCGATGGGTGGCGGTCACACCTTGCCGGCCGATCTGTTGCAGCAACTGCCAGCCGAACTGGCCAAGCGCCCCCACGCGTTCAGCGTACTGGCGTTTGTCGGCGGGGAGCCGGCGGGTCTGATCAATTGCTTTGAAGGTTTTTCGACGTTTGCCTGCCGCCCGCTGATCAACGTGCACGATGTGGTGGTGATGAATCAGTTTCGTGGCCTGGGGCTTAGCCAGAAAATGCTGCTCAAGGTCGAGGAAATTGCCCGCCAGCGCGGTTGCTGCAAGATCACCCTGGAAGTGCTCGAAGGCAATGACGTGGCGCAAGCGGCCTATCGCAAGTTTGGTTTTGATGATTCGATATTTGACCCCGCCCACGGCCGTATGCTGTTCTGGAGCAAACCGCTTTAATCACTGCGCTTAATATAGGCAACATAAAAAAGGCGCCATTAAATGGCGCCAAATTAACCTTTGCCAAAGGAGCGGATTGGCATAGGGGCATGCAGGTTAACTAAAGATTAAATCAGCTGTTAGGCTGTTGTTCAGCGCTGTTTTGTTCGGGCTTTACAGACTTTCCGTCGGCCAGTGCTGTTTTGTCCGTGGTGCCGTGAATTTGCTGCTGGGTGAAGGCGAAGTTGTTGTAAAACTCCTTCGAGCGCTCTGAACCGCCCTCTGCGAAGGCGGCTACGGAGGTCAGGCTCATCAGGCCGGCAAGCATTAAGGTCGAAAGTTTCATGGCAGTATTCCCATTAAGAGTGAGTGGTGTTCGATCGCTCCGTGATCCGATTCATGGAGCGACTATGGGGCTGTCTTATTAAGTGGGAATTAACATGGAACGGCCCCGAAGTTAACGTTTTTGTTAACTTCGGGGATGCAGTTTATAGCCGCCAATCCAGTGCCAGTGTGATGGAGCGTGGGTCTCCCCAATACACGCCATTATAAAAACCGACGCGTTCGTAATATTTTTTATCAAATAGATTGTTGACGTTAACTGACGCCGAAACGTGTTCGTCGAATTGATAGCGCGACATCAGGTTGACCACGGTGTAGGCCTGCTGGGTGATCTTGGTGCTTTCGGTGATCAGCCGGCCGTCACTGTCCCGGCCACCGGTAGGGCGTGGGGCAAATTTGTAGAAATCGCTCTGCCAGTTAACCGCGCCACCTACGGTCAACCCGCGCCATTGGCCCGGCAGGCGATAGGCCGTCGATAGTTTCAACAGGTTGAGTGGCTGGTCGGTGTTGTTGCGCTGTTTATCACCATTGACCGAGTGGGTGTAGGTGTAGCCGGCTGTCAGGTTCCAGTCCGGCATGACCTCGCCCGATGCTTCCACCTCAAAGCCCTGGACCTTGTTGCCTTTGCCGCCCGACTTGTAGAACTGCTCGCGCGTGACCGGATCCGGCGGTGCGCTGTTATCGAGTTCGGCGACGTTATCCTGAGTGCTCCAAAAGTACGCGGTGGCCAGGTTCAGGCGCTCATTGATCAGGCTGCCCTTGAGCCCGACTTCGTAGTTGCTGCCCACCACCGGCTCCAGGTATTTCTTGCTGGAATCGCGCTCATCCTGAGGGTTGAAGATATCGGTGTAGCTGGCATACACGGTGTACTCGGGGGTGATGTCGTAGAGCAGCCCCGCATACGGCGTCCACATATCGTTGTGGGTCTGGCGAGTTTTGCTCGATTGAGTCAGCTGGTTATTGTCGTTGTACTGCGGCGAGACGCTTTCGATTTCCCAACTGCCATAGCGGCCGCCGAGTACAGCGTGGAGTTTGTCGGTGAGGCTCAGGCGCGTCGCCAGGTAACCGGCTTTCTGTTTTTTGCTGCTGTGTTCGCCTTTGAGGCCGGTGGTGCGGTCGGGGAACTTGGGGATACCGCCCATGTGCCGCCAGTCCTGAATGTCTTCATAACCTTCGGGTGTGCTGTAGCGCTGAAACGGCGATGAGTCTCGCTGCTCGGATTCGCCATAACCTGCCATCAGCTCATGTTCACGGCCAAACAATGAATAGGTCCCGGCAAGGTTGAAGTCCACCACGTCCATTTTCGATGTACCGACCATCTGGTTGGTCCAGGCGTTCATGCCGCTGCCATCCGGGTTGGGGTAGCCGGCGCCGCCGTAGTACACCTTGCCATCAGTATCACTCTGGCGATGGGTGTAGGCCGCCTTGAGGCGCCAGTCAGCGGACAGTTTATGGTCGATAGAGGCGAAGGTGGTCTTGTCTTTGAGTGGCCAGGAACTCCAGTCGGCAGCCATGTTGGCCGAGCGTGACAGTCGCGCCTTGCTGCCATCGCTGTTCCAGTAGGGCAGGGTGCCCCAAGAGGTGCCTTGCACATGTTTGTTCTGATAGTCCAAGCCTACGGCGACCACCGTGTCGTCGGTCAGGTCGCCTTCGAGGATGCCGTAGCCGACCTCCCGTTGCATGGCGTAATTGTCGCGATAGGACTGGCTGTCGCGATAGGCCAGTACCGTGCGTCCACGCAGTCGCCCATCAAACGCCAGGGGGCCGCCCACATCAACGTAGCTGTAGTAGTTGTCATGGCTGGCGCCGCTGACGCCGGCCCTGGCTTGCCAGTCTGCGGTCGGGCGCTTGCGGATCATGTTGACCGTGGCCGAGGGGTCACCCGCGCCGGTAGTCAGTCCGGTGGCACCGCGCACCACCTCGATGCGGTCGTAGATGATGGTGTCGGCATCCGGCTTCATGCGCCCGTAGGTGCTGAGCATGCCGTCGACCTGGTAGTTGCTGATCGAGTAGCCGCGGGAAGAGTAGCCGACCCGATCCGAGTCCAGGTGTTGCACCGTTATGCCTGTGGTCTGGCGCAGCACGTCAGTCAGGGTATTGAGATTGAAGTCATCCATCTGCTGACGGGTGATCACCGAAACCGATTGCGGGGTTTCCTTGATCGACAGGTTCAGCTTGGTGGCGGTGTTCATCGAACCGGTGGTGTAGGCCCCGGTGTGTTCGGTGGTCGCGCCCAGGCCTTCGGCGGTGATGCTGGTGGCACCCAGCTCAAGGGCGCGTGGCGGGGCAGGCTCGGGGTCGGTTTCAGCCAGCAGGTCCGGGCTCAGCGCGACGCTGAACAGGCCAAGGGTGAGGGTCATGGAACGGGTAAAGGGCGCGAACATCGCGGCAGACTCCTTGTCGTCTTTGCGGCCTTCTCAGTAGGAGAAGGCCTTGGCTCAAAGACGAAAGGGCGCGCGGAACTTTAGGCTTAAACGAGAATGATTGTTATCTTTCTGTTACAAGGCTCACGCTATTTAGCAACCACTTCGGAGGCGTCTGACTTCTTCGGTTTGATCAGACTGAAATCAATCAAACCCTTTTTCTGGCCGATGTAAGGGTCACCAATCAGCAACGGGCGTGGCTTGAAGCTGTCGTTCACCAGGCTCTTGCTGCGGTCCCATTCATCGAAGCTCAGCCCGGCCAGGTCGGCCCAGGTGTGGATCAACTGCGAGCTGCTGTAAGGCCGCTGCAAATCGCTGGCAAAGCTCCAGTCATGGGTTTCGCGCCATTTCGGCGAGGCGTAGGCCATAAACGGGATGGTGTACATCGGCGCCGTCGGTTTGCCTTCGTTACGGCCCAGGGTACTGTGGCCGGCCGAGTCGAACACATCTTCGCCGTGGTCCGAGAGGTACAGCAGAAAGCCGTTCGGGTCGGTCTTGGCGTAATCCTTGATCAGGCTCGACACCACGAAATCGTTGTACAGCACCGCATTGTCGTAGCTGTTGTAGGTCGGCAACTGATCATCGCTGATGCCGGCCGGTACGCCCTGGCGATCGGTGAACTTGTCGAAGGTTGGCGGGTAACGGTACTGGTAGCTCATGTGAGTGCCCAGCAGGTGCACCACGATGAACTTGCGCTCGGCGGGGTCGGCCAGGGCCTTGGCGAACGGTGCCAGCACGTCGCCGTCGTATTGGCGGGCGTTCTGGTTGCGGTTGTTGTTGAGGTACACCTGCTCGTCAGCCTGCTCGGAAAAGGTCGTGAGCATGGTGTTGCGCTTGGTCATGGTCTGCTGGTTGGTGATCCAGTAGGTCTTGTAGCCGGCCTGTTTCATCACGCTGACGATCGAGGGCGTCTTCAGGTACAGGTCCGGGTTCTCTTCGTCGGCAAACGTCAGCACCTGCTGCAGTGCTTCGATGGTGTAGGGCCGCGGAGTAATGACGTTGTCGAACACCGCCAATTGGTCGCGCAGCTTGTCCAGTTCCGGCGTGGTGTTGCGCGGGTAGCCATAGAGGCTCATGCGCTGACGGTTGGTGGATTCGCCGATTACCAGCACCAGGGTCGACGGCTGGTCGGCCATGGTGTCCTTGAGGTTCTTCAAGGGCGGGATCTTGCTGGCGCTGGTGAGCATGCCCTGCATGCTGTTGAGCTGTTCGGTGTAGCGACGGTAGGCAACGATCATCTGCCATGGCACGGCCGGTTCGACGCGGCTTTCGAAACCGTCGATGGCCAATTCCATGGTCGGGTTGGTTGCAATCTGCTTGACCAGCGGGTAACCGATCACGGCCAGCACAATGGCGGTGGCTGCCAGCAGCGCCTGGCCACGCGGCAGGTAAACCGGGCGCAGGCGGGTCCACAGGAATACGGCTACTGCGGTATGGGCGATGAATGCCAGCACGATCCACCAGGCGAAGTACTGGGTCGCGTATTCGCCGGCTTCAGAGATGTTCGACTCGAACATGATGAAGATGACGCTTTGCGAGAATTCCTGCTGGTAAATGAAGAAATAACCCAGGCTGGCCATCGAGCACGCCCACAGCACCACGCCGATCAAGCCCGCGAGCAAGCGCGTGCGCTTTGGGAACAGCAGCATCGGCGCGAGCCAGAACGCGCTCAGGAAGAAGGCTTGGCGAAAACCACTGAAACCGGAGGTGCCGGTCAGCTGGATCAGGAGTTGGGTAATACCCGAGAAATACCAGAAAAACAGGAACAACCAGCCAAGACCGGCCCAATCAAAGCCTTTCGCAGACTTGGTGCTGCGTTTGAACATCGCCATCCAGTACTCCAACCCGATAATTGCTCAGTCGCTGCGCAGGAATGCGCGCGACAGTGGGCCGCCGCGTGTGCGTGGCCCTATTCGGCGGGAGTATCGGGAGGAGGATGTGAAAACTTCGTGAGTTATTTCTGAAGGCTTTGTTCAGCTCAGGTTCAGCAAAGTGCAGGCTGGGTGCCGGATGCCTGATTGACCTGTGCTTGAAGGTGTGCGCGCAGACGCAGAACCTCCTGCTGCAGTTGATCGCGTTCTTCTTTTAATTGGCGCAATTCATCGCGACGCACGCTCACGTAGAGGGTCTGTGGCGGTCGGGTCATCTGTGCTGTGCTCATTGCTTACCTCGCAAATAGCCGGTAGATCGCGGTGCCGGAACGCGTCAATCGAGGTTCTCGGCAACAGTCGAAAGCAATTCTGAATTCTTTTTCGGGGCAATGGAACTTTTTTATTTTTGGTGGTCGCTGTGACTTTTTCAGCGGTGATGCTGAAACGATGGCGTTTTTTTGTCATGAAACTACACCGATCCGCTCTGGACTAACCCTCATTAGCCTCATTGCGCTATAAACTATGTCACACATTTATTTAGTAGTTAGGAGCATCAGCACATGCAACTGGGGATTATCGGACTAGGCCGCATGGGCGGTAACATTGCGCGGCGCCTGATGCTCAATGGGCATACCACCGTTGTTTACGACCGTAACGAAGCATTCGTCAAAGGCTTGAGCGAGGAGGGCGCCACCGGCGTCGCCGACCTGAAGGCCCTGGTAGCCGGGCTGCAAAAGCCGCGCGCTGTGTGGGTGATGTTGCCGGCAGGCGCGCCCACCGAAGACACCATTAATACGCTCAGTGAGTTGCTCGAAGACGGTGACGTGATCATCGATGGCGGCAACACCATGTACAAAGATGACATTCGCCGAGCCAAGGCCTTGTCGGAAAAAGGCCTGCATTACGTTGACGTCGGCACCTCCGGCGGCGTCTGGGGCCTGGAGCGCGGTTACTGCATGATGATCGGCGGCGACGTCGAGACCGTGCAGCGCCTCGACCCGATTTTCGCCAGCCTGGCACCGGGCCTGGGCAGCATCCCGCGCACCAAGGACCGTTCGGCCTCTGCCGACAGCCGTGCCGAACACGGTTACATCCATGCAGGCCCAGCCGGTTCCGGGCACTTCGTGAAGATGATCCACAACGGCATCGAGTACGGGATGATGCAGGCCTTTGCTGAAGGCTTCGACATCCTCAAGACCAAAAACTCGGAGAACCTGCCGGAGCACGAGCGCTTCGACCTCAATGTTGCCGATATCGCCGAAGTCTGGCGCCGTGGCAGCGTGGTCTCGTCCTGGTTGCTGGACCTGACCGCCGACGCGTTGGCCACCGACCCGAAACTCGATGGCTACTCCGGTTCCGTGGCCGACAGTGGCGAAGGCCGCTGGACCATCGAAGCCGCCATGGAGCAAGCCGTGCCGGTACCGGTGCTGTCCACCTCGTTGTTCGCCCGTTTCCGTTCCCGTCAGCAGAGCACCTACGGTGACAAAATGCTGTCTGCCATGCGCTTCGGCTTTGGTGGCCATGTGGAGACTTCCAAAAAATGACCGCTAACGGCAAGAAACCCAAGGCCGAACCCGCTCCACCCACTACCTTGTTTCTGTTTGGCGCCCATGGCGACCTGGTCAAGCGCCTGCTCATGCCGGCGCTGTACAACCTGAGTCGCGACGGGTTGCTGGGCGACGGCCTGCGCATTGTCGGCGTTGATCACAACGCCATCAGTGACGCCGACTTCGCCAAGAAACTCGAGGACTTCATTCGCACCGAGGCCGCGAGCAAAGTCCGGGGCAATGCCGAAAACGCCCTGGACCCCGCGTTGTGGGCGCAGTTGGCCAAAGGCATCAGCTACGTCGAGGGCGATTTCCTCGACGACAGCACCTACGCCGACATCGGCAAGAAGATCGCCGACAGCGGCACCGGTAACGCGGTGTTCTACCTGGCGACTGCACCGCGCTTCTTCGGTGAAGTGGCGCAGCGCCTGGGCAGTGCCGGCTTGCTCAACGAAACCGATGATGGTTTCCGTCGTGTGGTGATCGAGAAACCCTTCGGGTCGGACCTTGCCACCGCCGAAGCGCTGAACGCGTGCCTGCTCAAGGTGATGAGCGAGAAGCAGATCTATCGCATCGACCATTACCTGGGCAAGGAGACGGTGCAGAACATCCTGATCAGCCGTTTCTCCAACGTGCTGTTCGAAGCGTTCTGGAACAACCATTACATCGACCACGTGCAAATCACTGCGGCGGAAACCGTGGGCGTCGAAACGCGGGGTAACTTCTTCGAGAAAACCGGCACCCTGCGCGACATGGTCCCCAACCACCTGTTCCAGCTCCTGGCGATGGTCGCCATGGAGCCGCCGGCGGCGTTTGGCGCTGATGCGGTGCGCGGTGAAAAGGCCAAGGTAGTGGGTGCGATCCGCCCGTGGTCGTTGGAAGATGCGCGCGCCAACTCGGTACGCGGCCAATACAGCGCTGGCGAAATCGGCGGCAAGTCGTTGCCCGGTTATCGTGAAGAAGCCAACGTTGCGCCTGATAGCAGCACTGAGACGTTTGTCGCCCTCAAGGTGATGATCGACAACTGGCGTTGGGTCGGCGTGCCGTTCTACCTGCGTACTGGCAAGCGCATGAGCATCCGTGACACCGAAATCGTGATCTGCTTCAAGCACGCGCCGTATGCGCAGTTCCGCGACACGGATGTGGATGAGCTTAAGCCCACCTACCTTAAAATCCAGATCCAGCCAAACGAAGGCATGTGGTTCGACCTGTTGGCCAAAAAACCCGGGCCGGCCCTGGAAATGGCCAATATCGAGTTGGGTTTCGACTACAAGGACTTCTTCGAAATGCAGCCGTCGACCGGGTATGAAACCCTGATCTACGACTGCATGACCGGCGACCAGACCTTGTTCCAGCGCGCCGACAACATCGAAAATGGCTGGCGTGCGGTGCAGCCGTTCCTGGATGCCTGGAAGCAGGATGACGCGATTCAGGCTTACAAGGCCGGAGAAGACGGCCCCGCGGCCGCCGACGAGTTGCTGGCCCGCGATGGTCGCACCTGGCATAGCCTGGGATGAGTGATGCAGCGATTCATCCCATCCAGTTGGTGCTCAGTGATGTAGACGGGACCTTGTTGCATCCTGACCATAGCCTTAGCCAGCGCACTGCCGATACTGTCCGCGCGTTGCGTGACGCCGGGGTGTTTTTCAGCCTGGCCAGCGGGCGGCCGCCCAAGGCCATGCTGCACCTTATCGAAACGTTCGGTATTGATGTGCCGGTCGCGGGTTTTAATGGCGGCACGTTGATCAACCCGGATGGCAGCATCCTGGTTGCCCATCATCTGCCGGCAGAGGCGGCGTTGGTGACACTGGCGCTGTTTTCGGCCGAACCGGATGTGGAAGTCTGGGTGTTCGCTGACGGCGATTGGCTGCGCCGTGATCCGCCTGGGCCGATGATGCAGCGTGAAGCCGATGGCTTGGGCTACGGGCCGGTGGTGGTGGAGAGTTTTGAGCCGTACCTGGACCGGGTCGACAAGATCGTTGCTGCCAGCAACAACACGCAGTTATTGGTGGAGCTGGAAGCGCAGTTGCAGCCCAAGGTGCAGGGCCTGGCGCAGGTATCACGCTCGCAGCCGGTGTACCTGGATGTCACGGCCATGCTCGCCAACAAGGGCGAGGCCTTGAAAACCTTGGCCGCGCACCTTGGTGTGCGCATGGAACAAACGGCAGCTATCGGCGACGGCGGCAATGACCCGGCGATGTTTGCAGTGGCGGGTTTGTCGATTGCGATGGGGCAGGCGGAAGAAACGGTCAAGCGCCAAGCCAGTGTTGTGACCGGCAGCAATGTCGAGGACGGCGCAGCTGAAGCGATCGAGCGCTTTATTCTCGTACCGCGATAAGCCGCTTACGTTGTGATGCTCAACTTCCGATCATTGTTATGCAATGATCGGAAGTTACTGCCGCGTCTTACTTGGGCATGGTCCACGACAACAACTGATGGCCATCTTTGTCGAGTTCGGCACGCGCCTGCAACAACAAAACCTCAAGTTGAGTCGGATCGGTATAAGTACTCGAAGACAGCTGTTTGCTGCCGATGCGGGTATTGGTACGGTCGATGACGCTCAGGCTGAGGGCGCCGTTGCCATCGTGCCAGGCCACGCACTGAAAGGGCTGGAAGGCACGGTCTGCGATCAAAAGAGCTTCGTTGATGCGGAGCGGGGCGTTCATGTGGGTCTTCTCTCTAAATGCCCAGTCATTTAAGTACCGTCGGTTGGGCGAGCCAGACGGTGAGTTACTTGTACTGATGCACGATGGCAGGGTACGGGTCACATCTTAGATCAAGAAATTTCAACTTTTCGTGATTGGCGTCATGTAAGCGGCTGTTTTGAAAGCGCATTGAGTGTGGCGGTCGCGCCTGATTTTTTGGCCCCAGCGACGCCGAGATGGCTTTGTGCCCAGACTTATAGCGAAATAATACAAAGGCTGTGTCAATAACTTGCTAGTGTTAGCGCCAGGCCGCACAAACCGTTGTTTATAAATAACTTTAACAATTTTGGCGCCAAGGAATAGTCATGGTTGTTACACCTGTCCAACGACGCTTGCTTGTAGTCGACCCGTGCGACGACTGCCACCAGCTATTGCCTGGTTTGCACAGTGCGGGGTGGGAAGTGGACAGCTGCACGCTCGGCGCCGTAGGCGACAGGTCGTGCGATGTGGGGCTGTTGCGCCTGCAGCCCTATCACCTGGAGCGCCCGGAGGCCGTCAAGGAATTGATCAGCCGCAGCGGCACCGAATGGATCGCGGTGCTCAGCCAGGATGTACTACGCCTGCAAAATGTCGGTGATTTTGTCTGTGAATGGTTTTTTGACTTCCACACTTTGCCGTTTGATGTGGCACGCGTGCAGGTCACGCTAGGGCGTGCATTCGGCATGGCCCGCTTGCGCGGCAAGGGCCACACACTGATCGACGCGCAGGAACACGAGCTGCTGGGCGACAGCCGGCCCATTCGTGAGCTGCGCAAATTACTCGCCAAGCTGGCACCTACAGAGTCGCCGGTGCTGATTCGCGGCGACAGCGGCACCGGCAAAGAGCTGGTGGCCAAGACCCTGCATCGCCAATCCCAGCGTCATGCCAAGCCCTTTGTCGCGATCAACTGCGGTGCCATTCCCGAGCACCTGATCCAGTCCGAACTGTTCGGCCATGAAAAAGGTGCGTTCACCGGCGCGCATCAGCGCAAGGTCGGGCGTATCGAAGCGGCCCACGGTGGCACGTTGTTTCTCGATGAGATCGGCGACTTGCCAATGGAACTGCAAGCCAACTTGCTGCGTTTCCTGCAGGAAAAGCAGATCGAGCGCGTCGGTGGCAGCCAGCCCATCCCGGTGGATGTGCGGGTGCTGGCGGCGACACACGTGGACCTGGAAGCGGCGGTTGAGAAGGGCACCTTTCGCGAAGACTTGTATTACCGGCTTAATGTCTTGCAGGTGGTAACCGCGCCGCTGCGCGAGCGGCACGGCGACGTTGCGATGCTGGCCAACCATTTCTCACGTTTCTACAGCCAGGAAACCGGGCGCAGGCCGCGCAGTTTCAGCGAGGATGCTCTGGTTGCTCTGGGCCAACACCCGTGGCCGGGCAACGTGCGCGAATTGGCGAACCGCGTGCGCCGTGGCCTGGTATTGGCAGAAGGGCGTCAGATCGAAGCCGGTGACCTGGGGTTGCAGTGCGAGCAGGCAATTGCGCCACCGATGGCTACACTGGAAGATTACAAGCACCGCGCTGAACGCCAGGCGTTGTGCGATGTGCTCAACCGGCACAGCGATAACATGAGTATCGCGGCCCGCGTGCTGGGCGTGTCCCGGCCGACGTTCTACCGGTTGCTGCACAAACACCAGATCCGCTAGGGCGGGTAAACCGAAAAGCCCCGCAACGACCTCTATCGTTGCGGGGCTTTTCCTTGCTGCCTGGGACGTTCCGCGTCCCACTACTGCTAAAAGTAATACGGGAATTTCAGGCTGAACGTAAAGTCCGGCGCATCATCGGTCATCCCAATCGACAGGTTCGGTACGATCGTCAGGTTATCCGACGCCGCAATCGTCATGCCCACGTTGAAATACCCGGCGTTGGCATCGCTGGACACCACCGATTGCCAGTCCTGGCCGCTCTGCTTGACCTTGCTTTTACGTTGCACCAGGTCAGACACCGAGAACGACATGCTCATCTTCTCATTGAGCGCGAAGGCCACCCCGACACCGAGTTGGAAGCTGTCACCCAGGCTGACTTTGCCAGGGATCTTCTGATTGAGATTGGGGCTGATATCGCTGAACGAGTCTTCGAAGTTATGGGTGTAGGAAAGCGAGCCGAACAGCACGGCGGGGTCGAACGTCTTGACCAGCGAAATACCTGGCGTGACCGACCACACCCCGTTGCCGGTCGGCAGGCTTTCCGGCACGGCGAGGTTGTTATTGCTGGCTTGCTCGATCAGCTTGATGCCATAGGGTTCCTTGCCGGTCGGTGCCTTGACCCGCAGCGACACCACCGCATCCGGCAGGCTGGCGCTCTCATCGAGGAATTTATAGGCGATGCCGAAGTTGACATCACCAATGGTTGGGTCGCGGCTGACTGAGGCTTCCGACGTATTCTTGGCATCGCCGCCGGCGCCACCGGACTGGTAGGTCGCTTCGCGATACACCACCGGCACGTTCAGGTCGAACTGCCAACGGTTGTCCAGGTTGTAGCGGCCGGTGAGGTCCAGGGTCCAGCTGTCCGACTTGATCCGGTCCAGGTTGATATTGCCCAGGAAGATCGAGTCCAACGCCAGAAAGCCGTTGAGTGACAATTGGCGCGCGTCGTAGCGGGCATAGGTGAGTCCGGTTTCAAAGCTGAACTTGCCATTGCCGAAAAAGCCGCTGGCCTCGTTGTACAAGTTGCTCACACTTTGTGCCGGGGCGGAATCGTCCTTCAGGCTTTGCCCGTACGAGCTGTTACCGGCTGCACCGCCGGACGCTGCGCCCGCGCCGACGCCGGCCACTGTCGTACCGCCTTTCTGGAAGTCTGCAGGCGACTTGGCCAGGCGTTTGGGCGTAGGTGTTGCCGGCTGATCTTCCACTTGCCTTACGCGTTGCTCCAATACGGCCAGTGCTTTTTGCTGCACTTCATAACGCTGCTTGAGCTCCAGCAGTTCCTGCTTCAGTGTTTCGATATCGGTATCCGGCGCGGCGTACAGCACCGAAGCGGGTAGGAGCGTACTCAAACAAATCACGGCACGTAACGATAAAGATCGATGCATGAAATAAGCCGTCCCTTTCTAATGCGTAAGTGTCGAGGCTCAGCGTAGTTCAATAACCGGAGGGGCGTAGGCCTTTGAGTTGATCCAGGTTCAGGTTCTGCGTGATGTTGTTCAAACCGTTGTTGCCCATGACCACATTAAGTTGGGTCATATTGTTCACGAAGTTGCTGTTGCCCTGAATAACCGTGCCTTGCAGCACATTACCGGCACCGATTTGCTGCACCACATTGCCCTGATTGTTATTGGCCTGGAGCGCCATTTGCAGGCCACCGTTTTTAGCCGTGACCGTCACTTGGCCGGCGGCTGTGCCTCCGGTGATCGGCTGGCCGGCAATCAATGCCTGACCCGACTGCACGTAGTTGGCGGGCGCCAGGCCGTTTTTCGTCACGTTGATATCCACGCCGTTGTTGGCCGTGTTGCCATCGCCCGCTGCGCGCACGCTTTGCGTGACACCCTGGCCGGTGCCGAGGCCGGCGCCGCCGACGACGGTGCCCTTGCCGTCAGGCTGTTTGATCACGCCGGTGCCGTCGTTACCGGTGATTTGCACGTAGAATTGCGGGGTGACGGTGGAAGCGTTGACTTGCATGTCGGCGGTGCCGGTCACGGTCGCGCCGGCGGCATTGGTCCAGGTGCTGCTCATCACAATGCCAAAGCTGATAATCCGCCCGGGCATCACATAGCGCCCGCGCAACTCGGCCATTTCCGCGTCCTTGAGCTCGATCGGCTTAAATGCCGAAGAAGCATAGGCAGGTGCTGCGGCTGCCAGGCACATGACTGTCAGCCAGCGTCGAGTGTTCATCGTTTGCTCCTGGAGCGTCCTGCTCCTTATTGCGCTTCTAGAAGAAGTCGCTCTGGATAAAACCGAAGTCCATCAATTCACTGTCGCGTACCGGGCTGAACTCGTTGAACTGGTTCTTGGCCGTCAGCGGCGCGCGGGGTGTGAGCAAGGCGTTGGCCTTGTCGTAACCCTCACCGATCACCGCGAACACGATGCCGTTCCAGCCCTTGACGAAATCGTTCTTGGCATAGCGCTTGTTGCCCAGCACGGGGTCGCCGATATACACCCAGTCTTTGTCGGCCCGTTGCAGCACGACAAAGTGCTTGTAGCCACGAATGTCCAGCAACACCACCACCGGCACTTTCACGGTGACGAGTACCTCAGGCGTAATCCGGTAGCCCTTGGCGCGCATGTGGATGCTTTCCAGGTAGCGCTTCATGTCGAGCATCGAGAAGCCTTGGGTGCGCACCAGGTTCTGGTCGGCATTGACCAGCATGCCCTTGATCACGTGGTCTTCATCCACGTCCATCCAATAGGCTTGGCGCAGGATGGTTGCCAGCGCGGCGGCGCCGCAGCTGAAATCGGTTTTTTGTTCCACCAGGTTGGCGAATTTGCGCTCGCGGATGCTTTCGACCTTCTTGTACACCACCGCGCCGTTTGGCATGACAACGGCCATTTGCGCCGCCCAGGTCGGGCCGGTGAGTGCGAACAAGAGGAGGGCAGCTGTGAGGCGCATGATCGTATGACCTGCTGGACACTGGAAATAAAAAGGGCCTTGTTGCCAAGGCCCGATCTGGATCAGAAGCGAGTGATTGCTACGTTGTTCTGACCTTGGTTGTTGCTGCCCGACAGAACGTTGGAGTTCGACACCCCAGAGCTGTAGTTCATCGAGTTGTTCACGCTGGCGTTGTTGACCACCGGTTTGGTGCTGCCCCAGCCGTGGCCGCTGGCCAGGTTGAGGGTCAGGTTGCCCGACACATCCTGCACGCCAGTGACGGCTGCAGCACCGCTGTCGCCATTACCCGAGGCAATTGCAACGCTGTTGCTGCCTTGGTTGGAGGTGCCCGATGCGGCGTTCAACTGAATCACGCCTGAAGCGTGGTTGCCGCTGTCGTTAAGGGAAGCGTTGTTTCTAGTGCCGCTGTTGGCCACAAAGTTACCGGTGTTCGATTGAGCGGTACCGGTGGCGGCGAATACGAAATCCGCATCCCCGGAAACGATGGCAACGTCGTTTTTGCCTTGGTTGTTGTCGCCGCTCAGCACGTTGCCGTTGGCCACGCCACTGATGTTGTTGTAGGAATCATTGGCCGAGGCGTTGTTTTTGGTTTTGTCATTAAGTACCACGTTGCCATGGTTGCTCTGACCGTCCTGTGTGGTCGCAGCAGCCGTGGTAGGCGCGTGATAACCGCCCGCTTGAGCAGCAACAGCCATGAGCGCAGCGAGAGCAAAAGCCAGTGGTTTAAGAGCCATTGAAGTTTTCATGGTGTATCTCCTTGCTTCTAATTAGTTGGTTAAGTGTTGGTACGGTCTAGCTATGGACTCAGCTCCATCAGTTGAGTCGTAAGTTCAGGGTGTTAGCCACTCGGTTCCCCACCCCGGCGCTCTGGTTGACCTGAACCACTCCACGGCTGCCGGTGAAGGCCTGGTCGCTGGTAACGACCTGGCGGCTGCCAGTGGTAGGGGTCAACCCTGAGTCGGTTGCAAGCGCAACGTTTTGTTGCGACATGACGCTGTCGTCGATGCTTTGCGGGCCAGCACTCACGCTGATGCGCACGGCATTGATCATCTGGTTCTGGGCCCCGGCGGACTGGTTGACACTCAGTGCACCGTTGCCATTACTGAAGGAGTTGCCCTGGATCGCAGCATTGGCGTTCAGGGAGCGGTCGGTGGGCGCGCCGCTGATTTTTTGCGTGACGGCGATGTTCGCCCGGGCATTGTGGCCCACCGCAATAGCGACGTTGTTGCTCAGTTGTTGCTGGTCACCCGCGGCCTGGTTGATCGTCACCACACCGTTGTACTGCTGGCCCGAGTTATCAATGGTTGCGTTGTTATTGCTGTCGGCCATCGCCGCTGTGCAACCGAGCGCTGCTAGAAGCATCCAGGAGTGGTTCATTTCATTGCTCCTCCCACCATGCCGCTGATGTTGTTCAGAGGGGCGAGCCCACTGGATATCGCACCGTTGACCGTGCCTGCAATACCGCTGCCGCTACTGCCGTGGCCGGCTGCTCCCGCTGCGCCTAGGCTGGT
>NZ_VBVZ01000339.1 GCF_005863185.1 Pseudomonas edaphica | reverse complement strand
GATGCCGGCCAACACCCCCAGAGCCGCGCTGCGGATGGCAGTCAGTGGGGATTTTTCGGACGGCTTGAGGATCACCGAGTTACCGGTGGACAGCGCAGGGCCGAGTTTCCAGCAGGCCATCATCAGCGGGAAGTTCCACGGCACGATGGCGCCCACTACGCCGACCGGCTCGCGGGTCACCAGACCCAACTGGTTGTGCGGGGTGGCGGCGACTTCGTCGTAGATCTTGTCGATCGCCTCGCCGCTCCAGCTAAGGGCGTTGGCGGCGCCAGGCACATCAATTCCCAGGGAGTCGGTGATCGGCTTGCCCATGTCCAGGGTTTCGAGCAGCGCCAGTTCTTCGGCATTGGCGTTGAGCAGCGCGGCGAAACGGATCATGACGGCTTTGCGTTTGGCCGGCGCCAGGCGCGACCAGACACCGGAATTGAACGTCGCGCGGGCGTTCTCGACAGCGCGCTGGGCGTCGGCGGCGTCGCAGCTGGCAACGGTAGCCAGCAGACGGCCATCGACCGGGCTGATGCATTCGAACGTGTCACCGGAAACAGCAGCGGTGTACTCACCATTGATGTAGGCGCGGCCTTCGATCTTCAGATCCTTGGCGCGTTGTTCCCAATCGGCACGGGTCAGGGTGGTCATGCGAGTGTCCTCCTCTTATTGAATACAAGGGCCAGGTGATGTCCCCCGGCAGCCTCAAAGAATTCTTGCCCGGCCAGCCTGCTGTTCGGCTCAAGGCAGCTGCCACCCTAAACCAGCGGCTGGGGGTGTTTCAATATATTTGACATAACGGCGGTAAACGCCCTTGCGATGTTCATTTTAATAAACATAGACTTTGGGCTCTCCAACCGCAGGCCAGACGGGACAAGCACATGAGCATCCAGGATATCGTCGACTTCAGCCAAGCCAGCACCACCCCGGACCGCTACCGCCCGGCCGCCGAAAAAATCCTCAAGGGCGACCCCGAGCAGACCATTTATAACCACTACAACAGCCCGTGCGGCCAGATGAACGCCGGCGTGTGGGAAGGTGAAGTCGGGCAGTGGAAGGTCAATTACACCGAGCATGAGTATTGCGAGATTGTGCAGGGGGTTTCGGTACTGCGTGATGCCGATGGCAATGCCAAGACCTTGCGTGCCGGCGACCGTTTCGTGATTCCTGCCGGGTTCAGCGGCACCTGGGAAGTGCTGGAGCCGTGCCGCAAGATCTACGTGGTGTTCGAGCAGAAAGCCTGATCAGCACATTTCAGGCAAAAAAAAGCCCGTCTCGTGAGAGACGGGCTTTTTTTCACAAGGAAGAAAATCAATTACTTGATTTTGCCTTCTTTGTAGATCACGTGCTTGCGAACGCGCGGGTCGAACATTTTCTTTTCGAGCTTGTCCGGGGTAGTACGCTTGTTCTTGTCGGTAGTGTAGAAGTGACCAGTACCGGCGCTAGAGATCATTCGAATCAATTCACGCATGATAAAGCTCCTTAAATCTTGCCAGCGGCGCGGATTTCGGCCAGCACGACAGTGATGCCACGCTTGTCGATGATACGCATGCCTTTGGCAGATACACGCAGGCGAACAAAACGTTTCTCTTCTTCAACCCAGAAGCGGTGATGCTGCAGGTTCGGCAGGAAACGACGACGGGTTTTGTTATTTGCGTGGGAAATGTTATTCCCAGTCACCGGACCCTTACCGGTAACTTGACAGACTCTCGACATGCCTCAGCCCTCTAAAACCACATGCCCAACCCGGCATGGGTTGGCCGCTTAATCTCTCAGTCATTTGGCGCCAGGCGCCGCGTTTCTTTAAGGGTCTTACCGGCTACACCTACAGTGAAGGAACCGGGCCCCTAGAAAAGAGCGCTGCTTTATACCAGAAAGACCCCAATGCAACAACAGCCCGTGTGTTTTTACCGGCGTAAATCTTGGCAATAGACGCCCGAACCGTTGCCAGGAGGGGCCGCTGTAACAGCCGACCACTCGTCGCACAGAATGATTTACCGCGCTCGCCCGCACACAAAAGTACAAGGCGAAACGCGCTGAGGCGCCATCAAAACAGCATTTGCGCCAAAAGCACAGGCAAAAATGGGCTAGTCATTTATCAATCAGACCACTACGGTAGGCTTTTTCCAGACTGCACTCGCAGATGGGCCTTCGATCTGCAAAGGAAACCGAATATGCGCCTCGCTGCCCTACCGCTATTGCTCGCCCCTCTATTTATCGCGCCGCTGGCCTCTGCCGCCACCAATCTGAGCGTTTGCACCGAGGCCAGCCCCGAAGGGTTCGATGTGGTGCAGTACAACTCGCTGACCACCACCAACGCCTCGGCCGACGTGCTGATGAACCGCCTGGTGGACTACGACGCCACGGCCGGCAAGCTGGTGCCGAGCCTGGCGGACAGCTGGCAAGTGTCGCCCGATGGTCTGACCTACACCTTCAAACTGCACCCGAACGTGAAGTTCCACCGCACCGAGTACTTCAATCCAAGCCGCACCCTGACTGCCGAAGACGTACGCTTCAGCTTTGAACGCATGCTCGACCCGGCCAACCCATGGCACAAGATCGCCCAGAGCGGCTTCCCCCATGCGCAGTCGCTGCAACTACCCGCATTGGTCAAGAAGATCGATGCTCTCGACCCATTAACCGTGCGCTTCACCCTGGATCACGCCGACTCCACCTTCCTCGCCGCCTTGAGCATGGGTTTTGCCTCGATCTACCCGGCCGAATACGCCGACAAACTGCTCAAGGCCGGCACGCCTGAAAAACTCAACAGCCAGCCAATCGGCACCGGCCCGTTCGTGTTTGTACGGTTCCAGAAGGATGCCGTGGTCCGCTATAAAGCCAACCCGGATTACTTTGCCGGCAAACCGGCTGTGGATAACTTGATCTTCGCCATCACCCCGGATGCCAACGTGCGCCTGCAAAAGCTGCATCGCGATGAATGCCAGATCGCCCTGTCGCCCAAGCCACTGGATGTGAGTGAAGCCGAGAAAGATCCTGCACTCAAAGTAGAAAAAACCCCGGCCTTCATGACCGCATTCGTCGCGATCAACAGCCAGCACCCGCCGCTGGACAAGCCCGAAGTGCGCCAGGCAATCAACCTGGCCTTCGACAAAGACAGCTACCTCAAGGCCGTATTTGAAGGCACCGCCGAAGCAGCCAATGGCATTTACCCACCCAATACCTGGAGTTACGCCAAGGACTTGCCAGGTTATCCACAGAACATCGCCAAGGCCAAGACGCTGCTGGAGCGCGCCGGACTCAAGAACGGCTTCAAGACCACAATCTGGACTCGCCCCACTGGCAGCCTGCTGAACCCCAACCCCAACCTCGGTGCCCAGTTGCTGCAAGCGGACCTGGCCAAAGTCGGCATCCAGGCCGAGATTCGCGTAATCGAATGGGGCGAACTGATCCGCCGCGCCAAAGCCGGCGAACATGACCTGCTGTTCATGGGCTGGGCCGGCGACAACGGCGACCCGGATAACTTCCTCACCCCGCAGTTCTCGTGCGCAGCGGTAAAATCCGGCACCAACTTCGCCCGCTACTGCGACCCGGCCCTGGACAAGCTGATCAGCGCCGGCAAGACCACCAGTGAACAAGGCGTGCGCAGCAAGTTGTACCAACAGGCCCAGGCTCAGATTCAGCAGCAGGCATTGTGGCTGCCATTGGCACACCCCACCGCATTCGCCCTGACGCGCAAGAATGTTGACGGCTACCAGGTGAGCCCGTTTGGGCGCCAGGATTTCTCCAAGGTCAGCGTCAAGCCCTAAGCTGCAAGCTGCAAGCCGCTTGTGGCTTGCAGCTTCAACCTTGCAGCTGCTCCCATCCTACAACCAGCCGTATTCCGCCATCGACAGCGGGTCGCCATCTCCCACGATGATGTGGTCGAGCACCCGCACATCTACCGACTCCAAGGCCTTTTGCAATATTTTGGTTAATTTTCGATCAGCCGCACTTGGCTCGACGCTCCCGGACGGATGGTTGTGGCACAGGATAAGAGCCGCCGCGTTGTAAGCGAGCGCGCGCTTGACCACTTGTCGCGGATAAACGATGGCCGCGTCGATGGTGCCCTCAAATAGCGCCTCAAAGCCCAGCACCCGGTGCTTTGAGTCAAGAAACAGGCAGCCGAATATTTCGTGGGGCTCGTGGCGCAGCAAGGCCTTGAGGTACTCACGTACGGCCAGCGGGCTTTCCAGCACCGAGTCGGCACGCAAGCGTTCGGCCATATGCCGCCGAGACATTTCCAGCACCGCCTGCAACTGGGCAAATTTCGCCGGCCCCAGCCCCAAGTGCTGGCTGAACAGCGTCTGGCTGGCCTCCAACAACGGGCGCAGGCCACCGAATTGCGCCAATAGATGGCGCGCCAGGTCGACTGCGCTTCTGCCGGAAACCCCGGTACGCAGGAAGATCGCCAACAACTCGGCATCCGACAGACTCGCCGCGCCCCATTCCAAAAGCTTCTCCCGTGGGCGTTCCGCCACAGGCCAATCGCGAATACTCATCCCGCCTCCCTCTGCACGTGCGCCGCTGTTGCCTGACGGTCGCTGTGTTATCTTAAGCCCTCTTTTTTGCATGTGATTTCCCCTGGGGAGGGGGCATCGCAGGCGTCACTGAACTGGCATCACTGAACTGGAAAGGCAAACCAATGCAGCGTCTGTATCGGAAACGCATCGTTCTCGGCGTCGGCGGCGGCATTGCCGCCTACAAGAGCGCAGAACTGGTTCGCAGGCTCCTGGACCAGGGCGCCGAAGTGCGCGTGGTCATGACCCGTGGTGGCAGTGAGTTCATCACCCCGCTGACCATGCAGGCCTTGTCTGGGCACCCGGTTCACCTGGACCTTTTGGACCCGGCGGCCGAAGCCGCCATGGGCCACATTGAGCTGGCCAAATGGGCCGACCTGGTGTTGATCGCCCCGGCCACCGCCGACCTGATCGCCCGCCTGGCCCAAGGCATTGCCGATGACCTGCTGACCACTCTGGTACTGGCCACCGACGCCACCGTCGCCATCGCACCGGCCATGAACCAGGCCATGTGGCGCGACCCGGCCACCCAGGCCAACACCCAGCTCCTGCAAAGCCGCGGCCTTAAAGTGTTTGGCCCGGCTTCCGGCAGCCAAGCCTGTGGCGACGTGGGCATGGGCCGCATGCTTGAGGCTACTGACCTCGCGCTGTGTGCCGCCGAGTGCTTTCAGCACCTGGCTCTCACGGGCAAACATGTGCTGATTACCGCCGGCCCGACCCAGGAAAACATCGACCCGGTGCGTTACATCACCAACCATAGCTCAGGAAAAATGGGCTTTGCCTTGGCGGAAGCCGCGGTCGAGGCAGGCGCACGCGTCACCCTGATCACCGGCCCGGTGCACTTGCCAACCCCTGATCGCGTTACGCGAATCGACGTAGTCAGCGCCCGGGACATGCTGGCGGCCTGTGAAGCGGCCATTCCCTGCGACCTGTTTATCGCCTCGGCAGCGGTTGCAGACTACCGCCCGGAAGTTGTCGCCCCGCAAAAGCTTAAGAAAGACCCTACAAGCGGCGACGGCCTGCTCCTGCAAATGGTGCGCAACCCGGACATCCTGGCCACCATCGCCACGCGCCCGGACCGCCCGTTCAGTGTCGGTTTCGCCGCCGAAACCGAGCACTTGCTGGACTACGCCGCACGCAAATTGAAAGACAAAAACCTCGACCTGATCGTTGCCAATGATGTCGCCAACCCGAGCATCGGCTTCAACAGCGAGGAAAACGCCTGCAGCGTGATCGACCGCGAGCTGCACGCCACCCTTTTCGCCCAGACCAGCAAGGGCAAGATTGCCCGCCAACTGATCTCATTTATCGCCCAACGGCTGAACCAGGTTTAATTTACATGCACGCTTTGCAAGCCAAGATCCTCGACCCCCGCATCGGCAACGAATTTCCTCTGCCGGCCTATGCCACTCCGGGCTCCGCCGGCCTGGACCTGCGCGCCATGCTCAAGGAAGACACCGTCCTTGAGCCAGGCCAGACAATCCTGATTCCTACCGGCCTGTCGATCTACGTCGGCGACCCAGGCCTGGCGGCATTGATCCTGCCGCGCTCCGGCCTGGGCCACAAACATGGCATCGTGCTGGGCAACCTCGTAGGCCTGATCGATTCGGACTATCAGGGCGAATTGATGGTGTCGTGCTGGAACCGTGGCAACACCGCGTTCAACATCGCTGTCGGCGAGCGCATCGCCCAGTTGGTGCTGGTACCGGTGGTACAGGCACACTTCGAACTGGTGCAGGAGTTCGACGAAACTCAGCGCGGCGCAGGTGGTTTTGGGCATTCCGGCAGCCACTGACTAAGCTGAACCTTGCCGGATGCAGTTGTCCGGCAAGACGCCACCGCATGGCTATTCAGGATGAAGAATGTGCGGATTTATTCAGCGAAATTTCCACAATGAAATCAATGCATTACGCGTTTTCCCAAAGTGCCTCAGCACGCCGATGGCATTTTTGCACCACGAACTCTCTGCCGAAAACACCGTCATACCCTTCAGTTTGAGCCTGCCGGTCAGCCACTTTAAGGCCAGCCTTGCCCCCTTCAGATGGAGTTCACCCCCGCGATGAGTACCGCAGCCCGAGTAGCCCCGACATTCCCCGACAGCATCTTCCGCGCCTACGACATTCGTGGCGTGGTGCCCAAGACCCTGACCGCCGAAACCGCCTACTGGATCGGCCGCGCCATCGGAGCCCAGAGCCTGGCCCAGGGCGAACCTAATGTCTCGGTAGGCCGTGATGGCCGCTTGTCCGGCCCGGAGCTGGTGGAACA
>NZ_VBVZ01000338.1 GCF_005863185.1 Pseudomonas edaphica | reverse complement strand
GGCTTCTCCTGGTTGCTGTTGTTCAGTGCAGTGGGCCTGGGTTTGACCAGTGCGGTGATTCAGGTGGCGATGAACTGGGCGCAGCAGAGTGTTTCGCCAACCCGTGCCACGTTGATCTATGCCGGCGAACCGGTATGGGCCGGCGTGATCGGGCGGATTGCCGGGGAGCGTTTTCCGCCGATTGCGATGGTCGGTGCGGCGTTGATTGTGGCGGCGGTGATTGTGAGTGAGATGAAGACACGCAATCAGCGAGAAGCTGAAAAATCAATCGAACTGGAACAGGAAGCCCCCTGACCCGTCAGGTCCGATCGTTCCCACGCTCTGCGTGGGCATGCATCCTGTGACGCTCCGCGTCACCCTTGCGCAAGGCTCACGGCTGCATAAGCAGTTGGGACGCGGAGCGTCCAGGGCGGCATTCCCACGCAGAGCGTGGGAACGATCCGGTTCGAAATAATGCCAAACGGGAGGTTTCGGCCTACCTTGTAGGATCCTGCCACATCTTGCCGTTTGGTGATCGAGAAAGCGGCACGTATGATGCATCCCAAACTCCCGCAGATTAGAAGCCTATGTCCCTGATAGTTCTACTGCTTCTGCCTTTTATCGGCAGCTGTCTGGCGGCCTTGCTGCCGCATAATGCACGTAACACCGAATCCCTGTTGGCCGGCCTTGTGGCCCTGGTCGGCACCATTCAAGTCGCTTTGCTCTACCCTCAGATCGCCCACGGTGGCGTGATCCGCGAAGAATTCATGTGGTTGCCCAGCCTCGGGCTCAACTTCGTGCTGCGCATGGACGGGTTTGCCTGGTTGTTCTCGATGCTGGTGCTGGGCATCGGCACACTGGTGGCGCTGTATGCGCGCTATTACATGTCGCCGGATGACCCGGTGCCGCGCTTCTTTGCGTTTTTCCTGGCGTTTATGGGCGCCATGCTCGGGCTGGTGATCTCCGGCAACCTGATCCAGATCGTGTTCTTCTGGGAACTGACCAGCCTGTTCTCGTTCCTGCTGATCGGCTATTGGCACCACCGCGCCGATGCCAGGCGCGGCGCCTATATGGCGCTGATGGTCACCGGCGCCGGCGGCTTGTGCCTGCTGGCGGGTGTGATGCTGCTGGGGCATATCGTCGGCAGCTATGACCTGGACCTGGTGCTGGCGGCGGGCGATCAGATTCGCGCGCATTCGCTGTACCCGGTGATGCTCGCGTTGGTGCTGATCGGCGCCTTGAGCAAGAGCGCGCAGTTCCCTTTCCACTTCTGGCTGCCCCACGCCATGGCGGCACCCACGCCGGTTTCGGCCTACCTGCACTCGGCGACGATGGTGAAGGCCGGCGTGTTCCTGCTGGCCCGCCTGTGGCCGTCGCTGTCCGGCAGCGAAGAATGGTTCTGGATCGTCGGCGGTGCCGGCGCACTCACCCTCCTCCTCGGCGCTTACTGCGCCATGTTTCAGAATGATCTCAAGGGCCTGCTGGCCTATTCCACCATCAGCCACCTCGGGCTGATCACCCTGCTGCTGGGCCTCAACAGCCCGCTGGCCGCCGTCGCTGCGGTGTTCCATATCCTCAACCACGCCACTTTCAAGGCCTCGCTGTTCATGGCCGCCGGCATCATCGACCACGAAAGCGGCACGCGGGATATCCGCAAGCTCAGTGGCCTGGTGCGGCTGATCCCGTTTACTGCGACCCTGGCGATGGTGGCCAGTGCGTCCATGGCCGGCGTGCCGTTGCTCAATGGTTTCCTGTCCAAAGAGATGTTCTTCGCCGAAACGGTATTTATCTCGGCGACAAAGTGGGTAGAAATCGCCCTGCCGGTGATCGCGACCATCGCCGGTACGTTCAGCGTGGCCTATGCCCTGCGCTTTACCGTCGACGTGTTCTTCGGCCCGCCCGCGACCGACCTGCCCCACACGCCCCACGAGCCACCGCGCTGGATGCGCGCGCCGGTCGAGCTGCTGGTGTTTACCTGCCTGCTGGTGGGCATCTTCCCGGCCCAGGTGGTCGGTTCGATCCTCGCCGCCGCCGCACTGCCGGTGGTCGGCGGGGTACTGCCCGAATATAGCCTGGCCATCTGGCACGGCTGGAACGCGCCGATGATCATGAGCCTGGTGGCCATGTCCGGCGGCATCGTGCTGTACCTGCTGCTGCGCAAACAGCTCAAACGTGGCCGTTTCAAATACCCGCCGATCATCAGTTACTTCAACGGCAAGCGCATGTTCGAGCGCAGCCTGGTGGTGATGATGCGCGGCGTGCGCCGTATCGAAAAACGCATCAGCACCAAACGCCTGCAAACCCAATTGTTCCTGCTGGTGCTGGCGGCGGTGGTTGCCGGGTTGATCCCGATGCTCAACAGCGGCCTCAGTTGGGGCGACCGGCCGAAGATCCCCGGCTCCATCGTGTTCGTGACCCTGTGGTTGCTGGCCATCGCCTGTGCGCTGGGCGCCGCCTGGCAAGCCAAGTACCACCGGCTGGCAGCCCTGACCATGGTCAGTGTGTGCGGCATGGTCACCTGCGTGACCTTCGTGTGGTTCTCGGCGCCGGACCTGGCCCTGACGCAACTGGTGGTCGAAGTGGTCACCACCGTGCTGATTTTGCTGGGCCTGCGTTGGTTGCCACGACGGATCGAAGAAGTCTCGCCACTGCCGAGCTCGTTGCGCAAGGCGCGCATCCGTCGCCTGCGCGACTTCCTGTTGTCCACCGTGGTCGGTGGCGGCATGGCGCTGCTCTCCTACGCAATGCTGACCCGCCAGACGCCCAACGATATCTCCTCGTTTTACCTGAGCCGCGCGCTGCCCGAAGGCGGCGGCAGCAATGTGGTGAACGTGATGCTGGTGGACTTCCGCGGCTTTGATACCTTGGGCGAAATCACCGTGCTCGGCGCCGTGGCTCTGACCGTCTACGCCCTGCTGCGCCGCTTCCGTCCGTCCAAGGAAAGCATGGAGTTGCCGCCACAACAGCGCCAATTGGCGCCGGACGTGGCCACCGATCTGGTCAACCCGCGCCAGGCCAGCGATACCGCCCTGGGCTTTATGATGGTGCCGGCGGTACTGGTGCGCCTGCTGCTGCCGATTGCTCTGGTGGTGTCGTTCTACCTGTTCATGCGCGGCCACAACCAGCCGGGCGGCGGTTTCGTCGCAGGGTTGGTGATGTCGGTGGCGTTTATCCTGCAATACATGGTCGCCGGCACCCAATGGGTCGAAGCGCAGATGAGCCTGAGGCCGATGCGCTGGATGGGCTTCGGCCTGCTTTCGGCCACCTTGACCGGGCTCGGCGCGCTGTTCGTCGGTTACCCGTTCCTCACCACCCACACCTGGCACTTCAGCCTGCCGCTGCTGGGCGATATCCACATTGCCAGCGCGTTGTTCTTCGACGTTGGCGTGTACGCCATGGTCGTCGGCTCCACGCTGTTGATGCTCACCGCCCTCGGTCACCAGTCGGTGCGAGCGCATAAACCGAGCAACCAGCCCAAGGCCGTTGCCGCAACCGAAGGAGCCGCCTGATGGAAGAAGTCATCGCAATTGCCATTGGAGTGCTGGCGGCCTCCGGCGTCTGGTTGATCCTGCGCCCACGAACGTTCCAGGTCGTCATGGGCCTGTGCCTGCTGTCGTATGGAGTCAACCTGTTCATTTTCAGCATGGGCAGCCTGTTCATCGGTAAAGAGCCGATCATCAAGGACGGCGTGCCGCAAGACCTGCTCAACTACACCGATCCGCTGCCCCAGGCCCTGGTACTCACGGCCATCGTGATCAGCTTCGCCATGACGGCCTTGTTTCTGGTGGTGCTGCTGGCCTCCCGTGGGCTGACCGGCACTGACCATGTGGACGGTCGGGAGCCAAAGGAATGACGTGGATGAATCAAATGATCGTCGCGCCGATCCTGCTGCCGTTGCTGACCGCCGCGCTGATGCTGATGCTCGGCGAAAAACGCCGCCCGTTGAAAGCCAGGATCAACCTGTTCTCCAGCATCATCGGCCTGGGTGTCGCCATCCTGCTGCTGTACTGGACGCAACAAGGCGGCCCCGGCTCGATTGGCGTGTACCTGCCGGGCAACTGGCAGGTGCCCTTCGGCATTGTGCTGGTGGTGGACCAACTGTCGGCGATGATGCTGGTGCTCACCGGCATTATCGGTGTGAGCGCGCTGCTGTTCGCCATGGCCCGTTGGGATCGCGCCGGCACCAGTTTCCACGCGCTGTTCCAGATCCAGCTGATGGGTTTGTACGGTGCATTCCTGACGGCGGACCTGTTCAACCTGTTCGTGTTCTTCGAGGTGCTGCTGGCGGCGTCCTATGGCTTGATGCTGCACGGCTCCGGCCGCGCGCGGGTGTCGTCGGGGCTGCATTACATTGCGATCAACCTGTTGGCGTCGTCGCTGTTCCTGATTGGCGCGGCGATGATCTACGGGGTCACCGGCACGCTGAACTTTGCTGACCTGGCGCTGAAAATCCCGCTGGTACCGCAAGCCGATCGCGGCCTGTTGCATGCTGGCGCGGCGATCCTCGCCACTGCATTCCTGGCCAAGGCCGGCATGTGGCCACTGAACTTCTGGCTGGCACCCGCCTACTCCTCGGCCAGCGCACCGGTGGCGGCGATGTTTGCGATCATGACCAAGGTCGGCGTGTACACCGTGCTGCGTCTGTGGACCTTGCTGTTCTCCGGGCAAGCCGGTGCATCGGCGCTGTTTGGCGGCGACTGGCTGGTGTACGGCGGCATGGCGACCATCGTCTGCGCGGCGCTGGCCATGGTGGCTGCGCAGCGCCTGGAGCGGATGGCCAGTCTGAGCATCCTGGTGTCGGCCGGGATCCTGCTGTCGTCGGTGGGCTTTGCCCAGCCAAGCCTGACCGCCGGGGCGCTGTTCTATCTGGTCAGCTCGACCCTGGCGCTGAGCGCGCTGTTCCTGCTGGCCGAGCTGATCGAGCGTTCGCGCTCGGCCAATGATCTGCCGCTGGATGAAGAAATCGACGCGCTGCCCAAAGCCATGGAGTCGTTGCACCCACGTCCCGGCGTCAACCTGGATGACGAGCAGAAAGCCGTGGTCGGCCAGGTGATCCCCTGGACCATGGCCTTCCTGGGCTTGAGCTTTATCGCCTGCGCACTGCTGATTATCGGCATGCCGCCGTTGTCCGGGTTTATCGGCAAGCTCAGCCTGTTGAGCGCGCTGGTCAACCCAATGGGCCTGGGTAACGCAGTGGATGAGCCGATCCGCCCGGCGGCCTGGGGCTTGGTGGCGCTGTTGATCTTGTCGGGCCTGGCTTCGCTGATCGCCTTCGCCCGCCTGGGTATCCAGCGCTTCTGGACGCCGGAGGAGCGCCCATCGCCGCTGCTGCGCCGCTACGAATGTGTGCCGATCTTCTTCCTGCTCGGCCTGAGCATTCTCCTGACCTTCAAGGCCGAACCGTTGATGCGCTACACCCAGGCCACGGCCGAGAGCCTGAATAACCCGGAGCATTACGTGATGGCGGTGATGGCCACGCGCCCGGTGCTGAGCCCTGAATCCAGAGCCGCCGCCCTGGAGGTGCAGCCATGAAGCGCCTGTTCCCTGCCCCGTGGCTATCGCTGGCATTGTGGGTGCTGTGGCTGGTGTTGAACCTGTCGGTCAGCCCCGGCAACCTGTTGCTGGGCGCGGTGCTGGGCTTTCTCGCGCCGCTGCTGATGGCGCCGCTGCGCCCGCTGCCGGTGCGTATTCGTCGCCCCGGCATCATCATTCGCTTGTTCTTCGTGGTGGGTCGCGACGTGATCGTGTCCAACCTGCAAGTGGCCTGGGGCGTACTGACGTGCGGATCCCGCCCGCCGCGTTCACGTTTTATCAAAATCCCGCTCGACCTGCGTGACCCCAACGGCCTGGCCGTCCTGTCGATGATCACCAGCGTGACGCCTGGCACAGTGTGGTCGGAACTGGCCCTGGACCGCAGCATCCTGCTGCTGCACGTGTTCGACCTGGACGATGAAGCACCGTTTATCGAGCACTTCAAACGCGCCTACGAGCGGCCCCTGATGGAGATCTTCGAATGAGCCCCCTGCTCTCCAATGCAATCCTGGTCAGCCTGTTCCTGTTCTCGCTGGCGATGGTGCTGACGCTGGTGCGCCTGTTCAAAGGCCCGTCCGCGCAAGACCGGGTTCTGGCGCTGGACTACCTGTACATCCTGGCGATGCTGATGATGCTGGTGCTCGGCATTCGTTATGCCAGTGACACCTACTTTGAAGCGGCGCTGCTGATTGCGCTGTTTGGCTTTGTCGGGTCGTTCGCCCTGGCGAAATTCCTGCTGCGTGGCGAGGTGATTGAATGATGCCGTTATGGGTTGAAGTGATCGTGGCCGTGTTGCTGGTGCTCAGCAGCCTGTTTGCGCTGATTGGCGCGATCGGGTTGTTGCGCATGAAGGACTTCTTCCAGCGCATGCACCCACCGGCACTGGCCTCCACACTGGGCGCGTGGTGCGTGGCGCTGGCGTCGATTATCTACTTTTCGGTGCTCAAGTCCGGGCCGGTGCTGCATGGCTGGTTGATTCCGATTTTGTTGGCGATTACGGTGCCTGTTACCACACTGCTGTTGGCGCGCACGGCGCTGTTTCGCAAGCGCATGGCCGGTGATGATGTGCCTGCCGAGGTCAGCAGCCGCCGCTGATTGATCTGTGGGAGCTGGCTTGCCTGCGATAGCGGTGTATCAGTCAATGTTGCTGTGACTGATAGGCCCCCATCGCAGGCAAGCCAGCTCCCACATTGGTTTTTGCGTCAGGCGAACGAGCGGATGTGCGTCGCCAACGCTGCCAGTTCCCCATCATCGGCCCGCACAAAATCGTGGGATGAGATATAGCCCTCATAC
>NZ_VBVZ01000337.1 GCF_005863185.1 Pseudomonas edaphica | reverse complement strand
TCCATATGGTGCGTCCATGGGAACTGGTCAAACATTGCACACTGGGTAATCCGGTGCGTGTCATGCAGTTGCGCAATGTTCGCCGCCAACGTCTCCGGGTTGCAGGAGATGTACAGGATGTTGTCGAAGCGACGGGTCAGTTCGCAGGTGTCCGGGTCCATGCCGGCGCGCGGTGGGTCGACGAAGACGCTACCGAATTCGTAGCTCTTCAGGTCGATGCCGTGCAGACGGCGAAACGGCCGAACCTCGTTGAGCGCCTCGGTGAGCTCTTCGGCAGACAGGCGCACCAGCGTGACGTTATCCACTGTATTTTCATCGAGGTTGCTTAAGGCAGCATTCACCGAGGTCTTGCTGATTTCGGTGGCCAGTACCTTACGCACGCGGGTCGCCAGTGGCAGGGTGAAGTTGCCGTTGCCGCAGTACAACTCCAGTAAATCATCCGGGCGATCGCCCAGGGCTTCATAGGCCCAGTTGAGCATCTTCTGGTTCACGGTGCCGTTGGGCTGGGTGAACGCGCCCTCGGGTTGACGGTAGCTGAAGGTGCGCCCGCCGACGTCGAGTTTTTCCACCACGTAGTCGTGGCCGATCACATCGCGCTTGCCCTTGGAACGGCCGATGATGCTGACATTCAAATCCGCCGCCAGCTTGTTCGCAGCCGTGTGCCAATGTTCGTCCAACGGGCGGTGATAGCACAGGGTAATCATCGCGTCGCCGGCCAGTGTGGTCAGGAACTCCACCTGGAACAGCTTGTGGCTGAGGGCCGCGCTGGCTTGCCAGGCGGCTTTGAGTTGCGGCATCAGCTGGTTGATGCGCTGGCTTGCGATGGGGAACTCTTCGATCAGGATCGGCGTGCGCTTGTCGTCCTGGGAGAACATTGCGTAGTGGCGCTCCCCGCCCTCGCGCCACAGGCGGAACTCCGCGCGCAGGCGAAAGTTCTGCAGCGGCGAATCGAAGACCTGCGGTTCGGGGGCGTCGAACGGTGCCAACAGGTCACGCAGACGCGTGACCTTGTCTTGCAGTTGAACGGTGTAGCTTGCGGCGTCAAAAGTCATGCGTTGAACCAGCCCAGCTTGATCACAAACAGAATCGACAGGATCACCAGTGCCGGGTTCAGCTCACGGTAGCGGCCCGAAAGCAGCTTGATGGCGGTCCAGGCGATGAAACCGAAGGCGATGCCGTTGGCAATGGAGTAAGTGAAAGGCATCGCCAGGGCGGTGACCACCACGGGCGCTGCAACGGTAATGTCATCCCAGTCGATTTCGGCCAGGCCCTGGGTCATCAGCACGGCCACGAACAGCAGCGCCGGCGCGGTGGCAAACGCTGGAACACTGGCGGCCAGTGGCGAGAAGAACAGCGCCAGCAGGAACAGGATGGCGACCACGATGGCGGTCAAACCGGTACGGCCCCCGGCACTCACACCCGCAGCCGACTCGATGTAGCTGGTGGTGGTTGACGTCCCCAGCAGCGAACCGGCCATGGCGGCGGTACTGTCGGCGATCAGTGCACGGCCCATTTTCGGCATGTGGCCGTCCTTGCCCATCAGGCCGGCGCGTTTGGCCACGCCGATCAGGGTGCCGGAGTTGTCGAACAGGTCAACGAACAGGAAGGCGAAGATCACGCTGACCAGGCCGATATCCAGCGCGCCCTTGATATCCAGTTGCAGGAAGGTCGGGGCCAGGGACGGTGGCATCGAGGTCACGCCGCCGAACGGGGTGAACCCCATCGCGATAGACACGATGGTCACCGCCAGGATGCCGATCAGCACCGCACCGCGCACCGCCAGGGCTTCCAGCGCCACGATCAGCGCGAAACCCAAGGTAGCGAGGATCGGCGCCGGTTGTTTCAGGTCGCCCAGGCCGACCATGGTGGCCGGGTTGCTGACCACGATGCCGGCGTTGTGCAGGGCGATCAGTGCCAGGAACAGGCCGATACCGGCAGCAATCGCCGAGCGCAGCGGCAGCGGGATGCTGTTGATGATCCACTCACGGATGCGGAAGATCGACAGCAGGAAGAACAACACCGCCGAAATGAATACCGCGCCCAACGCGACTTGCCAGGTGTGGCCCATGTGCAGGACCACGGTGTAGGTGAAGAAGGCGTTGAGGCCCATGCCCGGTGCCAGCGCGATCGGGTAGTTGGCGATCAGGCCCATCACGGTCGAACCGATGGCGGCGGCCAGGCAGGTGGCGACAAACACCGCGCCCTTGTCCATGCCGGTCTCGCCGAGGATGCTCGGGTTCACGAACAGAATGTAGGCCATGGCCAGAAAGGTCGTGATACCCGCGAGAATTTCGGTGCGCACGTTGGTGTTGTGTGCTTTGAGTTGAAACAGCTTTTCCAGCATGCCGGCTCCCTGTGACGCTATTTTGCGTCGTTATTTGTTGACCTCTAAGTCAAAGCACAAACTGCGCCAAGCGCCTGTGGTTTCAGAGAGGATCGGAAAAAGCGGCGCATGATACCAGCAGCCGACGCGATGTGGCGGATAGGCTGCGTATTCTCGAATCTGGCCTTGAGGCATACTGCGCCGACGTTAAATACAGGGTCGTTCTCAGCATGAAAAAAGCCAACGCCAGCAGTCTAGCTCTGTTCGCCGCAATCGGCCTGGGGCTTGTGGCACCGGTGTGGGGCGCGGCTGCACCGCCGTTGAGCGAGGTGCGGGTGTTCAAGGTCGAGTCGGCGCGTTGCACGGAAACCATCCCCACAGATGTGACGACCACCCAGATGTGTACTCATCGTGGGCCGACCAAGGTCTCGGTGATGGAGGTCGGCCTGGGCAAAAGCCCGATGGGGCGCTTCAATGGCGCCGAATTGAATGGGCAACGCACGCCGGTCTGTCAGGTGGGCAACATCAGCGAAGTCTGTAACGGCGCAGGCACTGTGATGGGCTACATCTATGTGTTTGACTTGAATGTCCAGGCCCAAGGCTGGTTTGAATTCAGCAATATCTCGATCAATGGCCCGCAAAACACGTTGAAGCTCTTGTTCAACATCCTCTGATCAATCCCCTTGAACGCTCACTACCTCGGGAAGTCGTAGCCCTTAGACGGCGACTTTCCTGAACGCCGCGGAAGTGCACCAACCCGTGAGGTGTTTATGAGCGCGACCCCCAATGGCGCGACGACCAAACCGTTCGTCAGCCACCCGATACGCCTGACCCTGAATGGCCAAGACCGCCAGCTGCAGGTGTTGCCCTGGACCACCTTGCTGGACCTGCTGCGCGAACAGCTGGATCTGGTGGGTAGCAAAAAAGGCTGCGACCACGGCCAGTGCGGCGCCTGCACGGTGTTGCGCGATGGCAAACGCATCAACGCCTGCCTGACCCTGGCGGTGATGTGCGACGGTGCCGAGGTGACCACCATCGAAGGCCTGGCCGACGGCGACCAGTTGCACCCGATGCAGCAGGCTTTTATCCAGCGTGACGCGTTCCAGTGCGGCTACTGCACGCCGGGGCAGATTTGCTCCGCCGTCGGCCTGGCCAATGAAGGCCGCGCCCACAACACCGCGCAAATTCAGGAACTGATGAGCGGCAACTTGTGCCGCTGCGGGGCCTACAGCAATATTCGCGATGCCATTGAAGACGTTGTGCTGGGAGGTGACCAATGAACCCCTTCCAGTACAGCAAGCCGGCCGATGTGCAGGAAGCCGTGCACCTGAGCAGCGCGACGTCGCGGTTTATCGCCGGCGGCACCAACCTGTTGGACCTGATGAAAGAAAACATCAGCCGCCCCGAACACCTGATCGACATCACCGGCTTGGCGCTGCATGGCGTAGAAGCGACTGCCGACGGCGGGGTGATGATCGGCGCGTTGGTCAGCAATGCCGACCTGGCCTGGCACCCGCTGATCGAGACACGCTACCCATTGCTGTCCCAGGCCATTCTGGCGGGCGCCTCGCCGCAACTGCGCAATATGGCCAGTACCGGCGGTAACTTGTTGCAACGTACCCGTTGCTACTATTTCTACGATGCCAGCGTGCCATGCAACAAGCGTGAACCCGGCAGCGGCTGCCCGGCGCGCACCGGGTTGAACCGCATTCATGCGATCCTCGGTGCCAGCGAACATTGTGTGGCTACCCATCCCTCGGATATGTGCGTCGCCCTCGCAGCGCTGCAGGCGCGGGTGCATGTAGAAGGGCGTGGCGGCGCGCGGGTGATCGAGTTTGCCGACTTTCATCGATTGCCCGGCGATACGCCTGAGCGCGACAATCTGCTGGCCGACGATGAGCTGATCACCGCCATCGAACTGCCGCCTGATCATCTCGCCAGCCATAGCCACTACCTGAAGATTCGTGACCGTGCGTCCTACGCCTTCGCGCTGGTCTCCGTTGCCGCCGCGCTGGAGCTTGCGGGCGACACCATCGTCGATGCGCGCCTGGCCCTTGGCGGTGTGGCCCACAAACCTTGGCGCGATCGCGCGGTGGAAGCCGCGCTGATCGGGCAAGCGGTCAGCCGCGAAACCTTCAGCCAGGCCGCTGACGCCTTGCTGCAAGACGCTGAACCCTTGGAACACAACAGCTTCAAAATCAAGCTGGCACGCCGCGCAATCATCCGTGCCCTGAGCGACGCCGCTGTCGCAGGAGAACGCTCATGACCGCCGTCGGCAAACCCCTGGACCGCGTTGACGGTCTGCTCAAGGTCACCGGCCAGGCGCGTTATGCCGGTGAGTTTCCAGGCAACGACCTGCTGCATGGCAGTGTCGTCTCAAGCACGATTGCCAAGGGCCGGGTAATCAGGATCGACGCGTCCAAAGCCCTGGCGCTGCCGGGCGTGGTCTGGGTGCTTGATCATCTGAACCGGCCCAAACTCGCCAGCTACGATGAGGCTTTCGCCGATGCCGATGCAGCCGACGGCTCGCCGTTTCGCCCGCTGTATAACGACCGCGTGCTTTATAACGGCCAACCCCTGGCCCTGGTGATCGCCGACAACCTTGAGCTGGCGCGACACGCTGCCTCGCTGGTCGAGATCGAATACGCGAGCGAGGCTTTTGCCACTGACCTCGCGGCCCTGCAGGAACAGGCGCACCCATCGCCGCAAACGCCGCCCAAGCCACGCGGTAACTTCCAGGCCGAGTGGGCTGCTGCCGCTGTCAGCCTGGATATGCACTACAGCACGCCCATCGAGCACCACAACCCGATGGAACCCCACGCCAGCACCGTGCTGTATCAGCCGGACGGCACCCTGCATATCCACGACAAGACCCAAGGCCCGCAGAACTGCCAGGCCTATGTGCAAAAAGTCTTCGGCCTGGATAAAAGCCAGGTAAGGATCTTCGCTGCGTTCGTCGGCGGTGCCTTTGGCTCGGGCCTGCGCCCGCAGTATCAACTGCCTCTGTCGGTGATGGCAGCGCTGGCGCTCAAGCGTTCGGTGCGCGTCACCCTGACCCGGCAACAGATGTTCACGTTCGGCTACCGCCCGCGCACCCTGCAGCGTTTGCAACTGGGCGCTGCTGCCAATGGCCGCCTGCTGGCGTTGGGCCACACTGCGATTGGCCAGACCTCGCGCTTCGAGGATTTCAGCGAACATGTGGTGGAGTGGAGCGGCATGCTCTACCACTGCGACAACGTGCAATTGACCTACAAACTGGTTCCCCTGGACGTGTCCACGCCGATGGACATGCGCGCGCCGGGCGCCGCGCTGGGCGTGATCGGCCTGGAATGTGCGATGGATGAACTGGCCTGCGCCCTGGGGATGGACCCTGTGCAACTGCGGCTGATCAACTACGCCGAGCGCAACCAGAACGAAGACAAACCCTGGTCGAGCAAAGCCCTGCGCGAGTGTTACCGCGAAGGTGCCGAGCGCTTCGGCTGGAGCCAGCGCAACCCCGAGCCGCGCAGCATGCGTGATGGCAACCAGTTGATCGGCTGGGGTATGGCCGGTGGTGTATGGGAGGCCCTGCAGATGAAGGCCAGCGCCAAGGCGCAGTTGGATGCCCAAGGCCAATTGACCGTCAGCAGCGCCACCACCGATATCGGCACGGGCACGTATACGGTAATGACGCAGATTGCCGCGCAAACCAGCGGTGTGGCGATGGCCGATGTGCGTTTTCTGCTCGGCGATTCGTCGTTACCCACGGCGCCGTTGCAGGGCGGCTCGTTTACCGTGTCGTCTGTCGGCACTGCCGTGCAGCAGGCCTGCGAAGCGCTGAACGCCAAGCTGCTGGCGGTTGCCCGGCAGACTTACCCGGTGTTCAAAGCGGCAGAAACGGTGCGCTTTGAAGAAGGCCAATTGCACACGGGGGACGTGAGTGTGTCCTTGGCACAACTGGTCAAGGACAGTGGCGAAGAGGTGTTGGCCGTTCAGGTTGACAGCCAACCGGACAAAAAGCGCGAAGGCTATTCGACGGCGACCCATTCGGCGGTGTTTGTCGAAGTTCAGGTAGACGAAGACCTGGGCACCATCAAGGTGCGTCGGGTGGTCAGCGCTATTGCGGCCGGGCGGGTGGTCAACCCGAAGATGGCCCGCAGCCAGATCCTCGGCGGCGTGGTCTGGGGCATCGGCATGGCCCTGCATGAAGAAACCCAGGTCGACCATCAACTGGGGCGCTACATGAACCACAGCCTGGCCGAGTACCACATCCCGGTGAATGCCGATATCGGCGACATAGAGGTGATTTTTGTCGACGAACACGACGAAATCGTCAACGCCCTGGGCTCCAAGGGTGTGGGTGAAATCGGTATTGTCGGGGTGGCGGCAGCGGTGGCGAATGCGATCTACCATGCCACTGGCAAGCGGGTGCGGGAGTTTCCTGTCACGTTGGATAAGGTGCTGTAACCCGGTCTTCGAACCACAGAAGATCAAAATGTGGGAGCTGGCTTGCCTGCGATGGCGGTGTCTC
>NZ_VBVZ01000336.1 GCF_005863185.1 Pseudomonas edaphica | reverse complement strand
GAGTGGGCGCGGGATGCGTACCTAAGCCGTTAGCTGCAATAAAAAACGGCCTCCAAGTGAGGCCGTTTTTTATTGACTGCAGGCAGGGTCAATGTGGGAGCTGGCTTGCCTGCGATAGCGATGGGTCAGGCAGCCATTGTTTAACTGACAGACCGCCATCGCAGGCAAGCCAGCTCCCACCTTTGGTTTTGTGCAGAGGTTTAACCTTTAAGTGCCAGCTCGATCAGTCCGTGCAGCTCTTGCACCGTCAGCGGTTCGGTCGAGAACAAAATGCGAAACACCGTCGGCGCCGCCAGCAGGTTGATCAAATGGTCCACGCTCGGCGGCGTACTCTGTGGGTAGCGATCGATAATCGTCTGAAGCTGCCCACTGAGAATGCTCACGCAATAACCCGGTGTGATCATGCTCTGCAGGTCACGCATCATGTTGCGCCCTGGCTCGGAGCTCATTTCATCCAGGTATTGCTCGGCCCAGGCCCGCAGATCACCGCGCAGGCTGCCGGTATTCGCCGGCTCACAGTCGGGGCGCATGCGGGCCAGGGCCACATCAGCCAACAGCACGGATAAGTCGCCCCAGCGCCGGTAAATGGTCGAGGGCGTGACGCCTGCGCGCGTCGCAATCATCGGTACGGTAACGCTGGAGCGCTCATGGGCTTCCAACAGCTCACGCACTGCTGAATGCACCGATTCTTGGACCCGGGCACTGCGGCCTCCCGGGCGAAGGCCTTCTTTTATCGCCATGCGTAAAACCTTAACACAAAGAATTTGCTTTAAGCGCGCGCCGGTAGCACACTGCGCAAAAGCAAAGTATTAGCTTTAGTGGAGTGTGCCCATGTCTCGCGTTATTTCGCAACGGTCCAGCCTGGCGTTCCTGGTCATCACGGTGTTGACCTTCCTCGCCGCGTCCAGCGCGCCAACGCCGCTGTATCAGGTGTATCAGGAAAACCTGCATTTCTCCGCGACAATGCTCACGGTGATTTTCGGCGTATACGCCGTCAGCCTGTTGGCAGCGTTGCTGACCGTGGGTTCACTGTCGGATCACCTGGGGCGCAAGCCGGTGATTTTCGTCGCATTGCTGCTCAATATTGCGGCGATGCTGCTGTTTATCAACGCCGACAGCACCGCGCACCTGGTTGCCGCCCGCGCGCTGCAAGGTTTCGCCACCGGCATGGCCACGGCGGTGCTGAGTGCGACCTTGCTCGACACCGACCGCCAGCGCGGCCCGATGCTCAATAGCCTGGCGCCGCTGTTGGGCATGGCCAGTGGCGGGCTGGGCAGTGGCCTACTGGTGGAGTTCGCGCCGCGTCCTACCCAATTGATTTACTTCACGCTGTTGGGGTTGATGGTGTTGCAGGCTGTGTATGTGTGGCGCCTGGCGGAAACCGTCAGTCGTATTCCGGGGGCCCTGAAGTCGCTGGCGCCGACCCTGCATGTGCCGCAGCAAGCGCGCCGGGCTTTATGGTTGGTGATGCCGCTGAATGTGGCGGTGTGGGCGCTGGGCGGGTTCTTCTCATCCCTGGCGCCGTCGCTGATCAAGGCTGCCACCGGTTCCACTTCGCACCTGATCGGTGGCGGCCTGGTGGCGGTCGTGACCTTGAGTGGCGCGGTGATGATCTACAGCGTGCGCGAGCGCCCGGGCGATAAAATCATGCGGCTGTCGGCAGGGCTGCTGGCCGTGGGCGTCGCGTTGCTGCTGGTGGCCGTCCACATGGGTATTTTGTGGCTGTTCTTTGTCGCCAGTGTGATTGCAGGTTTTGGTTTTGGCGGCGGCTTCATGGGCAGTGTGCGCAGCATTGTCGGACTGGCGTTGCCCCATGAGCGGGCCGGTTTGATGTCGGCGTTCTATGTCTTGAGCTACTTGGCGTTTTGCCTGCCAGCGCTGTTGGCGGGTTACTTGTGCCAGGTTTACGGCCTTATCGTCACGACTGAAGGCTATGGTGCGGCGCTGATATTGCTGGCCCTGAGTGCCTTGGTCGGTTTGATGCTGCAGAACTCGGTGCGGGCCAAGGCGGCAGTAGAGTGATGCTGTATATTGGTAAAGTAGATAACTTATAGAGATATTACCCGTTATATAGATATTCGTTCAGGTTCTATGATGGCTTCAACCTCATACGAGGAAGAGGATTGCCATCATGACCTGCACGACGACTCCCAGTTGCACGCCCCCAGGCTGCAAAACCCCAAGCTATAAGCCCTTGAGCCACCTGACCCGCCCACGGGAAGTGATTCGCCAGTTCACCCCCAACTGGTTTGCCGCGACCATGGGTACCGGCGTGCTGGCCCTGGCCTTGGCTCAACTGCCGTTCAACCTGCCAGGTTTGCACGCCATTGCCGAAGGGCTGTGGCTGTTCACCATTGGCCTGTTTGTGCTGTTCAGCCTGTTGTACGCGGCGCGTTGGGTGATGTTCTTCCACGAAGCGCGACGCATCTTCGGGCACTCCACGGTGTCGATGTTCTTCGGCACCATTCCCATGGGCCTGGCCACCATTCTCAATGGCCTGCTGCTGTTCGGCCTGCCGCGCTGGGGCAGTGAGGTGATCCCGCTGGCTGAAGCCTTATGGTGGCTGGACGTGGCGATGGCCCTGGCCTGTGGTGTGTTGATCCCGTTCATGATGTTCACCCGCCAGGAACACAGCATCGACCAGATGACCGCCGTCTGGCTGTTGCCGGTGGTTGCCGCCGAAGTCGCTGCCGCCAGCGGTGGCTTGCTGGCGCCGCACTTGGCCGACGCCCATGCGCAACTGGTGATGCTGGTGACCAGCTACGTGCTGTGGGCGTTTTCCCTGCCGGTGGCGTTCAGCATCCTGACCATCCTGATGTTGCGCATGGCCCTGCATAAACTGCCGCCTGCCAATATGGCCGCATCGAGCTGGTTGGCCCTTGGCCCCATCGGCACCGGTGCGCTGGGCATGTTGCTGTTGGGCGGTGACGCCCCGGCGATTTTCGCCGCCAATGGCTTGCCGGGTGTGGGCGAAATGGCCAATGGCCTGGGCTTGGTAGCCGGCATCACGCTGTGGGGCTTCGGTTTGTGGTGGATGTTGATCGCGGTGCTGATCACCCTGCGTTACCTGCGCGCCGGCATTCCGTTCAACCTCGGCTGGTGGGGGTTTACCTTCCCGCTGGGGGTTTACGCGTTAGCCACGCTGAAGCTGGCGAGTCTGCTGCACCTGAGCTTTTTCAGCATCTTTGGCAGCGTGCTGGTGCTGGCACTGGCGCTGATGTGGCTGATCGTGGCCAAGCGCACCGTGCAGGGCGCCTATAAAGGTGAGCTTTTTGTTTCGCCATGCATTGCAGGACTAGCGAATAAGTAAGCGCGATTAGGTAAAGTCGTGGCCTGAGAAACTACACGCCTTCAGGCCACGCAGGAACACGGACGATGAGCCACCCCTCACAATTCACCTTGCTGCGCACACGGCGCTTTCTGCCGTTTTTCATCACCCAGTTACTGGGCGCATTCAACGACAACATCTTCAAGCAATCGCTGATCCTGGCGATTCTCTACAAGCTCACCATCGAGGGCGACCGCTCCATCTGGGTCAACCTGTGCGCCTTGTTGTTTATCCTGCCGTTCTTCCTGTTCTCGGCGCTGGCCGGGCAGTTTGGCGAGAAATTCAACAAGGACGCGCTGATCCGCGCGATCAAGATCGGCGAGATCGTGATCATGGCCGTGGGCGCCACAGGCTTCCTGTTCAACCACCTGGAACTGATGCTGCTGGCGCTGTTTGCCATGGGTACGCATTCGGCGTTGTTCGGCCCGGTGAAGTACTCGATCATGCCCCAGGCGTTGCACGACGATGAGCTGGTGGGCGGCAACGGACTGGTGGAAATGGGCACGTTTCTGGCCATTCTGGCCGGCACCATTGGCGCCGGGATCATCATGTCGTCGAGCAATTACGCGCCACTGGTGGCGGTGGCGATTGTCGGCGTGGCGGTGCTCGGCTACCTGGCCAGCCGCAGCATTCCGCGGGCGGCGGCGTCTACACCCGAGCTGCGCCTGAACTGGAATATCTTCAGCGAATCCTGGGCCACCTTGCGCCTGGGCCTGGGGCAGACGCCGGCAGTGTCGCGCTCGATTGTCGGCAACTCGTGGTTCTGGTTTGTCGGTGCGATCTACCTGACGCAAATCCCGGCCTACGCCAAGGAATGGTTGTACGGCGACGAAACTGTGGTGACGCTGATCCTTACGGTGTTTTCGGTGGGCATCGCCGTCGGCTCGATGCTCTGCGAAAAGCTCTCGGGCCGTAAGGTCGAGATCGGCCTGGTGCCGTTTGGCTCGTTTGGCCTGACGGTCTTCGGCCTGCTGCTGTGGTGGCACTCGGGCGGCTTTCCGCAATCGGCCCAGGAACATAGCTGGCTGGCGGTACTCAGCTACGATCAGGCGTGGTGGGTGTTGTTCGATATCCTTGGCCTGGGTGTGTTCGGTGGTTTCTATATCGTGCCGCTCTACGCGCTGATCCAGTCGCGCACGGCCGAGAACGAGCGCGCGCGGGTCATTGCGGCCAACAATATTCTCAATGCGTTGTTCATGGTGGTTTCGGCCATCGTTTCGATCCTGCTGCTGAGCGTGGCCAAGCTGTCGATCCCCGAGTTGTTCCTGGTGGTGTCGCTGCTCAACATTGCGGTCAACACTTACATCTTCAAAATCGTCCCCGAGTTCACCATGCGCTTCATGATCTGGCTGCTCAGCCATTCCATGTACCGCGTGGAGCATCGCAACCTTGAGCTGATTCCGGATGAAGGCGCGGCGCTGCTGGTGTGCAACCACGTGTCGTTTGTCGATGCACTGTTGATTGGCGGCGCGGTACGTCGGCCGATTCGCTTTGTGATGTACTACAAGATCTACCGTTTGCCGGTGCTGAACTTTATCTTCCGCACGGCCGGGGCGATTCCGATTGCCGGGCGCCATGAAGATATCCAGATCTACGAAAAGGCCTTCATGCGAATTGCCCAGTACCTCAAGGAAGGGGAGTTGGTGTGCATCTTCCCGGAAGGCAAGCTGACCGCCGATGGCGAGATCAATGAGTTCCGTAGCGGGTTGGCGCGGATTCTGGAGCAGACCCCGGTGCCGGTGATTCCGATGGCGTTGCAGGGGTTGTGGGGGAGCTTTTTCAGTCGCGATCCGAACAAGGGCATCTTTCATCGGATCTGGTCGCGGGTGGTGTTGGTGGCGGGTGAGCCGGTTGCGGTGGAGGCCGCGACGCCGGAGCAGTTGCAGGCGCGGGTAGGGGTGTTGCGCGGGAGTGTCAGGTAGTTATTTGCTGGCTGTAAGGGCCTCATCGCAGGCAAGCCAGCTCCCACATTTGAACGCTGAACACCGTCCAATGTGGGAGCTGGCTTGCCTGCGATAGCGGTAGGGGCTCAGGCGCTGATCTTGAGCCCAACCAGCCCGCAAATGATCAACGCCACACTCGCCAACCTGAACATCGCCATGGACTCCCCAAACAGGATAATCCCGGCGATCACCGTGCCTACCGCACCCACACCGGTCCAGATGGCATAGGCGGTGCCCAGCGGCAGCTCCTTCATGGCCAGGCCCAGCAGGCCGAGGCTGATGGCCATGGCGGCGATCGTCAGTGCTGTCGGCAGCGGCTTGCTAAAACCGTCGGTGTACTTCAGGCCGACCGCCCAGCCGACCTCAAACAGCCCGGCAAAAAACAGAATGATCCAGGACATGTTGATCTCCCCTCTATAGCTGGGGTCGTCCCCGGATTAAGCGCTTGAGAGCGTCGCGAGGTCGTCCCCGCGAAGCCCGGTAGCTTGCCGAAAATTGATCAGGTGATCAAGTTTACGGCGCGCTCTCCAGGGCGCGGCGGTCCTCTTTTTCGCTCATTCTGCGAAAGTAAGTCGACAGCAATGCCCCGGAAATATTGTGCCACACGCTGAACAGCGCGCTCGGCACCGCCGCCAAGGGCGAAAAGTGCGCACTGGCCAGTGCGGCGCCCAGCCCGGAGTTCTGCATGCCCACTTCCAGCGCCAGGGATTTACGCTGCGCCAACGGCAGTTTGAACAGGCGGCCGGTGAAGTAACCGAGCAGATAACCGAAGCTGTTGTGCAGCATCACCACGGCCATGATCAACAGGCCGGACTCGGCGATCTTCGCCTGGCTCGCTGCAACGACTGCAGCGACGATGATTACGATGCTTACCACTGAGACCAGCGGCAATACCTCCACGGCACGGCGCACCCGGTCGCCCAGCACGCGTTGCGCCACCACGCCCAGCACGATCGGCAGCAACACCACTTGCAGGATCGACCAGAACAGCTCCATGAATGACACCGGCAGCCAGGCCGAGGCCAGCAGCCAGATCAATGCGGGCGTCAGCAGCGGGGCGAGGAGGGTGGTGACGGCGGCGATGGCTACCGACAGCGCGAGGTCGCCCCGGGCCAGCCAGGTCATGACGTTGGACGACGTGCCGCTTGGGCAGCACCCGACCAGGATCACGCCGACGGCGATTTCCGGCGGCAAGTGGAACGCCTGGCACAGCAGCCAGGCCACGCCCGGCATGATCACAAAATGCGCAACCACGCCGAGGGCCACGCGCCAGGGATGGCGGGCGACTTCGGCGAAGTCTTCCAGTTTCAAGGTCAGCCCCATGCCGAACATCACCAGGCCCAGCAGCGGCACGATGGCGCCTTTGAGGCCAATGAACCAGCCGGGCTCAAGGAAGGCGAGCACCGCGAAAATCAACACCCAGTAGGCGAAGGTATTGCCGACGAAGCGGCTCAAGGCGGCGAGTGCGCGCATGGGGAAGTCCTTGTTATTAGAGTTCGAGGGTGTAACTGCAATCAATGTGGGGCTTGTGTGGGAGATGTTTGTGTGAGGACTGGCTTGTGT
>NZ_VBVZ01000335.1 GCF_005863185.1 Pseudomonas edaphica | reverse complement strand
CCGCCATCGCAGGCAAGCCAGCTCCCACATGTTTTAATCGAGTTGTTACAAGGCGAACTGCGCGAAGCCCACGCCAGCACCTGCCGGGCGCACATCCTTCAAGAACGAATCCTTATCCGCGCTCAGCTCCAGGGTAATCTCCGGCTTGCGCTTGCCCGCGTTGCGCACCACCAACCCTTCGATGTGTTCGCGCAGGAACGCCGTCGGCACCTTCAGGTGCAGCAACTGGTCAGTCTCGGCGTTGTGCATCAACAAGTGAACCCACTCGTACTGGCCCACACCAATGCGCACCAGCGGCAGGTCGAACCACCAGATGTTGCGTTTGCTGTCCAGGTCGGTGAAGTGGCAGTTGTTGACGCCGAGTACGGCACCGCCCAGTTCCTGGTTTCTGCGGGCGATGGCCTGTGCTTTATTGAGTTTCATAACCTTCCTACGGGATCTGTTATTCAGCGTTATAGCCTGAATGTGCCGGGCATTCTCATGGGTTAGCGGCAAAACATAAAGCCAAACCTGTCGCCGGCGATGAAATGCGCGCTGAAAATAATTGAAACTCTGCCGAACGGCCTCGGGTCAATCTTTAGGTAATGACCAAAACCCTTGATTGTTCTTTCGGAGAAATACCATGAGCAGCACATCGGATAAGGCAAAAGGTTTGAAAGATGAACTTGTCGGCAACATCAAGCAAGGTGTCGGCAAAGTCACCGGCAATGACAAGCTGCACGCTGAAGGCGTTTTGCAGGAGAAGAAAGGTCAGGTCGAAAAAGCCGTCGGCGACACCAAAGATGCGGTAAAAAAAGCCGTCAAGTAACACTGAATCGCCGGCTGGATTCATGCAGCCCGACGGCCATCTACGGATGGCCGTTTTTATGTGAAGCGTGCAACTAAAGTTTGGAAATTGTTTCAAAGTCGCCAAATGGGCTACTTTGATGTAGAAAACGGCCCCTGAGTCGCCCACGACCTCACCCTTTTGCGGCGAAAGGAGACGCTATGATTTTTCCGGTACTAGACGGCCTCAAGCTCCACAAAGTGCTGCTGCGCACCGTCAAGGAATTCGTCGATGACGAAATGCCCACCTACGCCTCGGCACTGGCCTACCAGATGCTGTTCTCGCTGTTTCCCTTCCTGCTGTTCCTCATTGCCCTGATCGGCTTCCTGCACCTGCCGGACTTTTTCACCTGGCTGCGCATGCAGTCGGAACTGGTGTTGCCTCCCCAGGCGCTGGAGCAGGTCAACCCGGTGATCGACCAGTTGCAGCAGTCCAAGGGCGGTTTGCTCTCGGTGGGTATCGTGATCGCGCTGTGGACCGCCTCGGCCGGCGTGCGACTGATGATGAGCGCGATGAACGCCGCCTATGACGTGGTCGAAGGCCGGCCGATCTGGAAGCGCTTCCCGCTGTCGATTTTCTACACTGTCGGCATCGCCGGCATGTTGCTCGCTGCTGCCGCACTGATGGTGCTCGGCCCGCAAGTCATGGAATGGCTCGCCGGGCAGATCGGCATGCAGGAATTCGTGGTCACCTTATGGACCATCCTGCGCTGGCCCTTGATCGTGATTCTGCTGATGTTCGCCGTGGCCCTCATGTACTACGTGATGCCCGATGTTGAGCAAAAATTCCGCTTTATCACCCCAGGCTCAGTGCTGGCCGTGGTGGTGTGGATCATCGCCTCGCTGGGCTTTGGTTATTACGTCAAAACCTTTGCTGACTACAACGCGATGTATGGCAGTATCGGTGCGATCATCGTCCTGCTTCTGTACTTCTATATTTCCGCCGCTGTGTTGTTGCTCGGCGCGGAGATGAATGCCGTGATCGAGCACATGTCGGCCGAAGGCAAGGACCCAGGTGAAAAGGAATTTGATGAAGACAGCCACACGAATGAAAAACAGCACGTCTCAGGCCTGGGCCGGGACCACTCCAAGCCCACTACCGATGAAGTCTGATCGATGATCCGTGAAATCCTGAAAATGGGCGACGAGCGCCTGCTGCGCATCGCGCCACCGGTTCCGCCGGAAATGTTCGACAGCCCTGAGCTGTGGCAGTTGATTGATGACATGTTCCAGACCATGGAACACGTCGGCGGTGTCGGCCTGGCCGCGCCGCAGATTGGTGTGGACCTGCAGCTTGTTATCTTTGGTTTCGAGGCCAGCGAACGCTACCCGGATGCGCCGCCGGTGCCGCAGACCATCCTGATCAACCCGCTGATCACGCCGCTCAGCCCGTTGCTCGAAGAAGGTTACGAAGGTTGCCTGTCGGTGCCCGGCCTGCGTGGCGCGGTGGATCGTTACCAGCAGATTCGCTACGAGGGTTTCGATCCCAAGGGCGAGCCGATCGTGCGCGTTGCCGACGGCTTCCATGCACGGGTGGTGCAGCATGAATGCGATCACCTGATCGGCCGGCTGTATCCCTCGCGGATTACCGACTTCAGCAAGTTCGGGTTTATCGAAGTGATGTTCCCGGATATGGATCCAAACGCTGACGAGTAACCCTTAGGAACGCTCATATCTAAATGTCGGAGCGCGCTTATGTGGGAGCTGGCTTGCCTGCGATAGCATCGCCTCGGTGACACTGATAAACCGAGGTGCCTGCATCGCAGGCAAGCCAGCTCCCACACAAGCCAGCTCCCACATTTGGAATGCATTCCAAACAGAGTTATCGGGCGGGTTTAACGAACCGCAACGTCATCCGATCCGACTCGCCAATCGCGACATACCTGGCCTTATCCTGCTCCCCATAGCGCAGCGATGGCGGCAACGTCCACACGCCACCCGGGTAATCCTTGGTGTCCTTGGGGTTGGCATTCACCTCGCTCTGCCCGGCCAGCTTGAACCCGGCGTCCGTCGCCAGCTTCACCACTTGCGCCGTGGTCAGGTAGCCGCTGTCCTTGATCGCTTCCAGGTCCGCGCCGTCTTTGGCCCGGTGATCTTCCACGCCCAGCACACCGCCTGGTTTGAGCACGGTGTAGAACGCGCTGAAGGTCGCTGGCGCGGTGCCTGCGTCTACCCAGTTATGCACATTGCGAAAGGTCAGCACGGCGTCCACCGAAGCCGGTTTGCCGAGCACCGGGGCCTTGGGGTTGAACTCGACGACTTCGGCCTTGGCATAGCGCGCAGGGTCGGCGGCGAATTTGTTTTTCAGGTTCTGTTCGGACGTCGCAGCATAAGCACTGCTGCTGGCAGCTTGCACGGCGGCGATGTAATGCCCGTGGTCCTTGAGCAGCGGCGCGAGAATTTCGCTGAACCAACCGCCACCCGGGGTGATTTCGATCACGCTCTGTGTGGCGCTCAGGCCGAAGAACTCCAGGGTTTGCTGCGGGTGGCGGTAACCGTCACGCGCGCTATTGGCCGGGTCGCGCCAACTGCCGGCCAGCACGCTGGCGTATTGCTCGGCGGTAATCGGCGCATTCGCTGCCTGGCTTAAAGCCGGAGCGAGGAGGGCGGTAAGAGACAGCACTGCAAGCGTGTTTTTCATGATCATCCTGTAAGGGGCCACTGTGCTGTCGAGGCTAGCACGGGCCTTGCACGGGCCGATCACACATTATCCGCAGTGGACCTCACTAAAAGGTCTAAGCCCATGGCGATCATTGGCTTGTTGCGTTTGTAGCGCGCCAGGCGCTCACCCAGCGATTGGGGCAGGGTGGTTTCCTGGGTGAAACCCATATGTTGATAGAGCCCTTCCAGCTGCGGATGACACAGCAACCACACCGTGCCTTCCACATCGGCCACTGCCGCAGCAATCAACCGCGCCGCCAGCCCGTGGCCGCGATAGGCCGGGTCAACAAACACGCCGGTCAGCCATTGCCCTCCCACCACAGGCGTAAGGCACAACCCGGCGACAATCTCGCTGTCACGCGCCACCCACAAGCGGCCGCCCTTGAGGGCCTTCATCGGCGAATTATGGCGGCGGTAAAACTTGTTCAGCAGCGGCCACAGTGGCTCTGCCAGCAGTTGGATGTGCAGTTCGGGCATGGTGTTTGAGCAACGTAATCAAGGGCCGCCGATTATAAGCGCCTTCTGCCGGGCAATAGGTGGTATACCCAGTGTTACATCCCCTTCACGTGGAGCATGCATCATGGCCAAAGGTATGGATTCAAAGAAAGCCGCGAAGAAAAAGCCGGCAAAGACCGCCGATGAAAAACGCGCCGACAAAAAAGCCAAGAAGACTGAAACCGGCCTGTTCGGTCACTGAGTTACAAGCTTAGAACCAAACGATCTGCAAGATTTTTGCGCCTCACTGCACAGAGCAGGAAACACCTGCTCTGAGCTGCCGATGGCCAACTACCTTGATCTGACCCAACGCCGGGAAATCGAAGCCCTGGCACGCAGTTTTACCGCAGTCACCGAATGGCCGACCTGGCTGTTGCTGATCGGCGTATATACCGGCTGGTTCGCCGTGATCCTCGCCAGCCACTGGCTGGGCCTGTGGCTGAGCACGGTGTTGCTGATCCCGCTGGTGACACTCTGGCTGTCGGTGCAACACGAATTGCTGCATGGCCATCCCACCCGTTCGCCCCTGATCAACAAACTGCTCGGCTACGCGCCGTTTGCCGTGTGGTATCCCTACACGCTGTACCGCGACAGTCACCTGTTGCACCATAACGACGAAGACCTGACCCTGCCGGGCATCGACCCGGAAAGCCGCTACCTCAATCAACACCAGTGGGATAACAGCTCGTTGCTCAAGCGCGGCGTTCACTGGCTGACCAAAACCCTACTGGGGCGTTTCCTGCTGGCATCGCCGCTGGCCATCGCCCGATTGGCGCGTCATCAACTCCGATGCCTGCCCCAGGTGTGGCCAATGTGGCTGGCCCACGGCGGCGTGACAATCCTGATGCTCAGCTTTATCGCCCACTCCAGCGCCATCCCGGTATGGCATTACCTGCTGCTGGTGACCGCGCCAGCCTTGTCCCTGGCGTCGATCCGTTCCTACTATGAACACCGCCCGCACCCGCAGCCGGAACAGCGTACGGTGCTCAACGAAGCGTCCTGGCCGTGGACCTGGCTGTTCCTCAATAACAACCTGCACCTGGTGCACCACGACTTGCCCAAGTTGCCCTGGTATCTGCTGCCAACGGTCTACCGGGCGCGACGTGAACAATGGGTCGCGCGCAGTGGCGGCTTTCTGGTGCAGGGTTATGGCCAGTTGATCAGCCGCCACGGCCTCAAGGCCATCGACAGCCCAAGGCACCCTTTTGCGTGAGAGACGACCATGAGTGACCACTTCGCCGAGCTGCTGATGTACGTCGCGCCCGCAGCAGTGCTACAGGCCAACCAAGCGTGGCTGGCGCGTATTTTTGAGCGCCTGAACCTGACGCGCCGTAACGCTGACCACCTCGACCTGCACGGCCTGTGGCTCGCGCCCGAGCTGCTGGTGACGCAAACCTGTGGCTACCCGCTGATGACCCAACTGCGCGGCAAAGTGCGCGTGATCGGCCGCCCGCGCTATGAGCTGGCCCACAGCAGCCAGGGCGAACATTGCAGCCTGCTGCTGACCCGCGAGGACAGCTCGCTTAACGAACTGGCGGACTTCTACGACAGTCGCGGCGTGATCAACGGCCACGACTCCAACAGCGGCATGAACCTGCTGCGTGAACGCCTGGCCCCGCTGCAACGCGACGGCCGTTTCTTCGCCAGCGTCGGCATCAGCGGCGCCCACCGCGAAAGCCTGCGCTGGCTGCGCGAAGGCCGCGCCGACCTTGCCGCCGTCGACAGCGTGACCTACGACTACCTCGCCCGTTTCGCCCCCGAAGAAGTGGCGGGGCTGCGCATCGTCACCCGCAGCGCGCCGAGCCCGACCTTGCCCTTCATCGGCCCGCTGCACTTGAGCGATGAGCAAGCAGCGCACATTCGTGAGGTGATGAATCAGGCGTTGCAGGATTTACCGCACGTGGTCGCAACCCTGGGCATCCAGGCAGTTCTGCCTGCCAGCGAAGACGACTATCAAGTCCTGCTGAACTATCAACAAGCCGCCGCCACTGCCGGCTACCCGCACCTACGCTGATCGTGCGAACAATCGGTTATATAAGAATGCATTTTAAATATTATTAAAGAATAAGCGGCCTTGCTAGGATCGCTCCACCGGAACACCGGACATAACGCGCAACCTTCTCAGATGGAGCCACTATGTCCGGCGCCGACACTTCTCACAGCGATTACGTGGGCGGATTGTTCCGCAGTCATTACGACTGGCTGTGCAGCCGTTTGCACCGCCACCTCGATTCCCGCGCACACGCCGAAGACATCGCCGCCGACACCTTCGTCCAACTGCTGAGTTCGCCCGGCGTGCTGCCGATTCGTCAGCCCCGTGCCTTGCTCACCACCATCGCTCAGCGTTTGATGTACCAACTGTGGCGTCGCCGTGACCTGGAACGCGCTTATCTCGGCGCCCTGGACAACGACGAAACCTGCAACGCACCGTCGCCTGAAGACCTCGCGCAAATGCTCGAAGCCCTGCAGGCCATCGACCAATTGCTCGACGGCTTGCCGGCCAAGGTCAGGGCGACCTTTTTGCTTTCGCAGCTCAATGGCCTGACGTATCCCGAGATCGCCGCCGAACTGGGGATTTCCCAACGCTCGGTCAGCGGCTACATGGCCCGCGCCCTCAACCGTTGCCTGCGCCAGACGCCCGGCCAGCCATACAGCTACACGCGGCTCAGTTATGACTTTTAAACAACTTGAGTGGCACACCGATCCAGTGTGGGAGCTGGCTTGCCTGCGATAGCGATGTTGAAGCCACCATTGCCATCGCAGGCAAGCCAGCTCCCACCGTTGATCTCCTGTGTTCCGGAAAATGAGGTTCTGCATGAAAACAATTAAAAACCTGCTCGGTGGCTCGCTGCTGGCACTCGCTGTCCTGACGCAGCCTACCC
>NZ_VBVZ01000334.1 GCF_005863185.1 Pseudomonas edaphica | reverse complement strand
TCTGCCCACGCCAACCCCGCCATCTGGGCGACTTCTTTATGCACTTCCAGGCGCTGAGCCTCAAAAGTTTCAGCCGACTCGGCCGTCAACTTGAGCGTCAGCTCCCAGGCAAACAGATTCTGGCGCTCAGCCTCGGCCTCGAAAGCTTCATGCAAGCGCTCGGCGCGATACTGCGCGAGGGTTTCGCCTTTGGCTTGGGCGGCCAGAGGGTTGAGGGTATCCAGTTGCGTCGCCACCTGGGGATGTTCATTCAAGAAACGGTCCAGGGCGCGCTGGTGGTTATCACCGGGTTCTGACAAGGGCTTACTCCTGATGGGATGAAGTGAATAGATGGGGTCACGCACAAGGCTTTGCAATCAGCTGGCGGGCAATCGTCACGTAGGCGGGCAGGGTCGCTGGCCTGGGCATCGAGAAAACGGGTTTGAGGGCTGACCTGACGGCCCCGATACACCGCGCAATCTGAAATTAATTCTGAATAATTAATTGTAGTGCGGCAAAAGCCTTTCGCTACCGGTAGGTGGCCGTGTAGCGTTACATGGGATTTTTGGGCACTGCCAAGCATGGGCAGAAAGCGATACGGGCAGAGGGACGGGGCATGGCGCAAACGCTGTTCAAACTTTTCCTCACCCAACGCCTGGCGGCCTTGGCCAGTACCGAATCATTGCGCGCCATCCGTGAAGGCTTGCTGTGGATCCTGCCGTGCCTGCTGGTGTCTGCCGGTTTCCTGATCTTGGCTGAATGCGCCAAGGTGCTGGGCTTCGATCCGCAGGTGGTGGCCTTTCTGTCGGGGTTGCATAACCAGATCAGCTCGGTGATCCCGCTGCTGGTGGCGGCATCGATTGGCTACATGCTCGCCATCCAGCACCGGCTGCCACAATTGCCAGTGGCATTTTTGTGCCTGGCCCACGTGGTTATCGCCACCTTTGTATTGCGCGACTACCCGCGAGCATCGGCGACGTTTGTATTGTTTATCGCCATCGCTTCGCCGCTGTTGAATGTGCCGACGATCGCCTGGCTGCACCGTTTCCGCTGGACGCGGCTGGTCAACGAAGACTTGGTGGGCCACAACCTGCGCGGCACCATCAACATGGTGGTGCCCGGCGCGATTACAGCGCTGTTGCTGGTGGTGGTGTTGTCGTTGATGTTGCAGATTCCCTATGTGGCGCAACTACAGGGGCCGCAGGTACTGGATGCATTGCAAACGCCGTATGGCAGCGGATTGTTTGTGACCTTGATGAATTCGCTGCTGTGGTTTTTCGGCATTCACGGTGTGTACGCCATGCAGCCGCTGTTTGATGTACTGGACCAGGCCGTAGTGCTCAATGGCGCCGCGCTGGCGGCGGGTGAACCGGTCAAGTACCTGCTCAACAGTGGCCTGCTCGGTTCTTTCGCGTTTATCGGTGGGTCGGGCGGGGCGTTGTGTTTGCTGCTGGCGATCCTGTTGTTTTCCAAAAGCCAAACCATGCGTTTGCTGGCAATGGCCAGTCTGCCGCTGTCGTTGTTCAATGTCAGCGAAGTGCTGTTGTTCGGCCTGCCGATCATCCTTAACCCACGCTTGTTTATCCCGTTTCTGCTGGTGCCGGCGTTCAACACCCTGCTGGCATTGACGGTGGTGCAGTTGGGCTGGGTATCGCCGGCAGTGGCCAGCGTGCCATTTACCGCGCCAGTGCTGCTCAATGCCTACCTCAGCACTCACGGCGACGTGGCGGCGGTGGTGCTGCAAGTGGTGCTGTTGGGGCTGGGCACGTTGGTGTATGCGCCGTATGTGCGCGCGATTCATCGCCAGTCCAGTGAGGGTGGCACGGTGTACCTCAAGTCGTTGGACATGACCTTCCGTGGCCTCGAAGAGAAAGGCCGCCTGCTGGAATTGGACCCGGTGTTGGCGTCCCACAAGGCGGCCGCCCGTCAGGCAGTCGAATTGAGCCGTATCCAGCAGATCAGCGATTACGAGTTCTACCTGGAATTCCAGCCGCAAGTCTCGACCCGCACCGGCCTGTGCACCGGCTGTGAGGCGCTGATGCGCGCGCGGGACAGCCAGGGCACGGTGCATTCACCCTGGGAGTTCCTGCAATGGCTGGCCCAGGCGCGGTTGATGCCGGATGTTGATCTGTGGGTGGCGTCCCAGGCCGTGCGCCAATATCAGAAGTGGCAAAAGATCGGCTTTGCCTTGCCCATGACCATCAATATTTCCAGCGCCACGCTCACTCACGCAGGCTATGGCGAGCGCCTGGTGGAGATCCTCGCCCAGGCCTGTGGCCAGATCTCGGTGGAAATCACCGAAGATGCATTGGTGGGTGATGTCCAGGCCACCCGCCAGACCATCCAGAGGCTCCAGGCGATCGGCGCCAAGGTGTATATCGATGACTTCGGCACCGGGTTTTCGGCCTTGAGTTACCTGCATCAGTTTCCGGTGGACTTTATCAAGATCGACCGCAGTTTCGTGGTGGCCCAGCGCGACCCCAAAGGCGCCCAGGTGTTGACCGGCATGTTGCGCTTTTGTGAGGCGCTGAACCTGGGCGTGGTGGTCGAGGGCGTGGAGACCGCCGAGCAGTTGGCCTTTTTGAATACCGGCACCGAGCTGTTTATCCAGGGCTGGTATTTCAGCAAGGCGCTGCCCGGCGACCTGCTACCGGGCTTTGTCCGCAGGCGTGCGGCGGCTCAGGCTTAAGCGTGGGCGGACGCGTATTCGCGCCGGGTTTGTTCAATCGCTTCGACCAGGTCGTCGATACCCGCCAGGCGTGCACGGTTGTCATGGTCCCAGGGGTGAAAGCCCGGTTTGAAATAGTGCAACCACGGCCGCAGCATGCGTGGGAACACGCCCTTGGGCCCGTATAGAAACTTGAGCATGCGCCAGAACCCCTTCAGGTGCCCACCGGCTTTGCGGTCGGCCAACAGCAGGCGCACATGGAAATCAAACACGACCAGCCAGAACAGCAGCGTGGTGGTCAACATGGTGCCGGTGCGCAACAGATAGCGCATCGGCCCAGGCTTGATCACGGTGTTCCACACATCGAACGCGACGGCCTTGTGCTCGGTTTCTTCGAGGGCGTGCCAGTACCACATCTGCTGGTAGCCCTTGAGTGACTCGCCAAAACGCGACGGGTCGCTGAGCAGGATTTCCGCGAGCATCGCCGTGTAGTGTTCCAGGGCGATGGTCACCGCCAGGTTGAACGACGGTGGCAGGTGTTTCTTCTGCAGGTCGAGGAAGAACTTCAGGCGCTTGTCGAGGGTGTGCGCCGGCAGACCGGCCGCTTGCAAGTGATCGTTGTAGGCCACGTGTTCGCGGCTGTGCATGGCTTCCTGGCCGATAAACCCCTGGATTTCTTTCTTCAACGCCGGGTCGTCGATGCGCTGGCGGTAGTGGCGCACGCTGTCCATGAAAAACAGCTCGCCCTGGGGAAACAGCAGCGACAACGCGTTGAAAAAGTGCGTGATGAACGGGCCTTGTTCGTGCCAGTCCTTAATGCGCTCGGCAGGCAAGGCAAAACGGATATCGCGACGGATCGGCAGCATGGTGCGTGCTCCTGTTCAGAGACGGGTTTCGTCGTTGGTTTCGAACACCGGCGTGCGCGGTTTGGGCGCCATACGCTTGCTGGCGAACACCACCAGGGCCTGATAGGCCGCCGGCAGGCACCGGGCGAGCAGGTCGAGAAAATACGCGTCGCGACCGATCAGCACGCGGCGCTTGTTCTTGCGCACGGCGTGCAAAATCACCTTGGCGGCCTGGTCGGCGTCGGTGATGAAGAGTTTTTCGAAGTCGGCGCGGGCCTGTTGCTCGCTGTGAATCAGAAAGCCGGTCATGTTCGCGTCGATACGGCTGCTGCGGCAGATATCGGTGCGAATGCCGCCGGGGTGTACGCAGGTGGCGGACACACCGCAGCCTTGCAGGTCGAGCTCCTGGCGCAGGGATTCGGTAAAGCCGCGCACGGCAAACTTGGTCGCGTTGTAACCGCTCATGCCCGGCTGGGCAAACAGGCCGAACACGCTGGAAGTATTGATCACATGCCCTTCGCCGCTGGCTTTGAGGTGCGGCAGAAACGCCTTGGTGCCATGCACCACGCCCCAGAAGTTGATGCCGACGATCCACTCAAGGTCGGCATAGTCCACACCCTCGACGGTGCTCGACAGCGCCACGCCGGCATTGTTGAAGATCAGGTTGACCTGGCCATGCTCGGCCGCGCAGCGTGCGGCCCAGTCTTGCACGGCCTGGCGGTCGGCCACATCGACGACGTGGGTGGTGATCATGATCGGCGACAAGGTTGAAGACTTGATCAGCGCGAGGGTGTGTTCCAAGCCTTGGCTGTTCTTGTCCGAAAGCGCCAGGTGGCAACCTTCGCGCGCCAACGCGAGGGCCAGGGCACGGCCCATGCCGGAGGCTGCGCCGGTGATTGCCGCCACGCGGCCATTGAATGACTTCATGACAGGCTGCCTTCTGCAGTGGGTTGCGGGGCCACAACCGCGCGCGGCGCGGAGGCCGGCAACGGGTTGGCGAGGTAGTCCTTGAGGGCAAAGTGCCGGGTGACTTGCTTGAAACGCCAGGTTGAGCCGGGCCATAGCGTGGTGTTTTTGCCGGTGCGCGGGTCCAGGTACCAACTTTGGCAACCACCGGTGTTCCAGATGGTGTGCTTGAGCTTGTCCTGCAACTGTTGGTTGTAAGCCTGCTCGACGGCGGGTTTGACCTCGACCGTGGCAATGCGCTGGTGCTGCATGTGCTTGAGCGCATCGAGGATGTAGGCGACCTGGGCCTCGATCATCAGAATCATCGAGTTATGCCCCAGGCCCGTGTTAGGCCCGACAATCAGGAACAGGTTGGGATAACCCGGCACCGTCGTACCTTTATAGGCGTGGGCGCCGTCGCGCCAGGCGTCCATCAGGTCGACACCGTCGCGACCGATGATGCAGTCGCGGGGCAGCGGGTCGGTGGCCTGGAAGCCGGTGCCGAAAATCAGGCAGTCGGCCGGGTGCTTGATGCCGTCGCTGGTGATCACGCCATCGGCTTCGATGCGCAGCACCGTGTCGGTGACCACCTCGACATTGCTGCGTGACAGCGCCGGGTAGTAGTCATTGGAGATCAACACGCGCTTGCAGCCGATGGTGTAGTCCGGCGTCAGGGTTTTGCGCAGGGAAGGGCGCGCCACCTGTTTGCGCAAGTGGCGCAGGGCGATCTTCTGCACCATCTTCATCAGCCGCGGGTGCAGGGCAAAGCCCACCACGCGGCCTTCCAGCGCCCAGTAAAAGGCGCCGCGCACCAGGCGTTGGGTAAACGGCAGGTGTTTGAAGGCCCAGCGTTCGAGCCTTGAAATCTCGCGATCCGGCTTGGGCATGATCCACGGTGGCGTGCGCTGGAACAGGTCCAGGTGCGCCACCTGCGGGGCAATCTGCGGCACGAACTGGATCGCACTGGCGCCGGTGCCGATCACCGCCACGCGCTTGCCTTTCAACGAATAGTCATGATCCCAGTGCTGGGAGTGAAAGCGTTTGCCCTTGAAGCTGTCCAGCCCTGGAATATCCGGCAACGCCGGGCGTGACAGGCCGCCCATGCCCGACACCAACACCCGCGCGCTAATCTTGCGGCCATCGCTGAAACTCAGTTGCCAGCGTTGCTGCTGCTCATCAAACACCGCACGTTGCAGGCCCATGCCGAAGCGCAAATAGGGCGCCAGCCCGAACCGCTGCGCGCAGTGCTCAAGGTAAGCGCGGATCTCCGCCTGTGGCGCAAATTGCCGCGTCCAGTTGGGGTTGGGCGCAAACGAATACGAATACACATGGGACTGCACGTCGCAGGCGCAGCCAGGGTAGTGGTTGTCACGCCAGGTGCCGCCCAGGGTGTCGGCCTGCTCGGCGATAAAGAAGTCGGTAAACCCGGCTTCCTTGAGTTTGATCGCCATGCACAGGCCGGCAAAACCTGAACCGATGATGGCGATGTCGATGGAATCACTGTGGGCATTCATAGGCTGTCCCTCATGGGCATCAGATGTGCTCCTGTTTTTGTTTTGTCTTTTAGATAGAACACCATTGCAAAGAAAAAATGAATTAATTATTTTAAAAAAGATTTTAAATAATCTACCTGAAAATATCGCCTACGCTAGGACCTTGTTCGCAATGTGCGCCTTGTCCGACAGACGCGCACGTTATGCAGCAAGTCCGGGTCCAGGGTGTGGACGGTGGCTGAGGCCTTGACCAATACCGGTCAGGGAGCAGCAGCAGGGAAGCAGAGGACCGAGCTATGGCGGTTGAATGGGTTGTTGCTGCGGGTGTGTTGGTGGGCGCCAGTGCGCTGCTGTGGGGCTTGAGTGCCTGGATGACACGGCGTATAGAAACCACCGTTCCGATCAACGGGCGTTTCGTCGAGGTCGATGGCGAGCGCTTTCACTATGTCGAAGAAGGTAAAGGCCCACCGCTGGTGATGATTCACGGGCTGATGGGCAGCAGTCGCAACCTCACCTATGCGTTGTCCGGGCAATTACGTGAACGCTTTCGGGTGATTACGCTGGACCGTCCGGGCTCCGGCTATTCCAGCCGGGGCGCACACACGGCGGCAGACCTGCCGGCCCAGGCCCGCCAAATCGCCGCGTTTATCAAGACCCTCGACCTGGATAAGCCGCTGGTGCTGGGGCATTCCCTTGGCGGTGCAATTGCCCTGGCGCTGGCGCTTGATCATCCGCATGCGGTGTCCGGGTTGGTCCTGGTTGCGCCGCTGACCCACCCGCAGCGCCTGTTGCCGCTGGTGTTCCTGTCACTGGCCGTACGCCCGGCCTGGTTGCGTCGTTGGGTGTCGCACACCCTGACCCTGCCCGTGGGGCTTTTGACCAAAGGTTCGGTGGTCAAGGGCGTGTTCGCCCCCGATACCGCGCCACCGGACTT
>NZ_VBVZ01000333.1 GCF_005863185.1 Pseudomonas edaphica | reverse complement strand
GATAGCAGAGTGTCAGTCACTAAACCTCTCGACTGATACACCGCCATCGCAGCGATGCGGCGACCCGACAAGCCAGCTCCCACCTTGAACGGTGTGAAGGCTCGGATTATTTGCAATCCTGCGCCGCCAACTCCAGCCGCGATGGCTTGATCGCCGACGCCAGTGGCTTGCGCTCATACAGGAACACCTTGGTGCCGTCCTGGGACTTGTAGGCTTCCAGTACATCATCGGCGGCAATCTTGCTGGTCAACACCACTTTGGCATGACGCGAGTTCTGGGTCACCGTCGAGGTAATGCCGTGTTTTTCAAGCTTGGGCAACACGCACTGCACATAGCCTTCAGGGGTCTTATTGGTTTGCAGGGTCAAGCTCGGAGCGTTGGGAGCGGTGATACAACCGGTCAGCAAAGCAGCCAGGGCCGGAACGAAAAAAGCGCGCATATAAAATCCTGAGTATAAAAAGAAAAGTTCACATCAACTGGCGCTTACCAACGCCTTGAGCGACACATCGAACTGCTTCAACGCATCAAGCTGTACATCACGCTGCTGTTCAATCTGTGCGGCAATTTCCGGCACCGCCTTGTCATGCACCCACACAGACGGCACCTGTTTGTGCACCGAGCCTTCAGCCTTGGCGATGTATTGCAGGTTCGCGTCATAGAACCGTGCAACAAAGCGCGCCTCAACCTGATCGTTACGCTGGGTCAGCAGCTGGTTGTGGGTATCGAGCACCACCACCACATCCGGGTGCGCCTGCACCAATTCATCGAGGCTGCTATAGACCGTTACTGTAAGAAAAGTGCCCTGCAACGAACTCATTAACCAATCGATGGCCAGTTCCGGGTCGGAGCTGTTGACGAACGCTTCACGGATGCGCCCGTCGAGGGCATCCTTGGCGCCGTTCATGGCCATGGCGTGGTAGCGTTCAAGGTAGCTGAGGTTGTCGCGGGTGTTTTCGCTGTACAACACCCCCACCGATTGCGCGTGCCGCAGGGAGTCTACGCTACCGACGAGAGGCAGCAAATGGCTTGTACACAGATCATCGGCAATCGCCGGGTTGGCCAGCACCGTGGTGCCGAGCATCAGTATCATCAGGCCCAGCTGGATTATCGTCCTCATCGCGCATTTCCTTGAACAGCGTGTCGATGGCGTGATTGTCCGCTTTTGGCGCAAAAACAGAACGTGTGATCCTTGATGGTGACTATCATTTGAACCGATAGTGTCAGGCAGCCTAACTCCATAAAACCTATAAGGACCACGCCATGAAGCCCCACCAGAAAACCTTCGACCGCATCCGCGAAGCCGTATTGCCGGAGTTTCGCGAGCGGGTCGCCGATTACCTGGTTGAATATGAGAACGTGCTGCAGGACGACACCGCAGACGCCGACCTGCGTTACGCCAGCGCCCAGCAACTGCTCGGTTACCTGCGCGGCTTGAACACCACGCGGGTGTTGGGCATGGCCGATTGGGAAGACCTGGGCCGGCGTGTGGCCCAGGAATGGCTGTAACCCCTAGAGCGCCGGGCGGTGCAGGTTGACCCAGGCCTGCACGGAAGGCCGCTGCCATTGGTGTTGTGCATAGGCCACCAACTCGGCGGGCACGTTGTCACCGTTGAGGATCAAACGGTTGAGCATCACCGCCAGGTCCACATCGACTATCGACCACGCACCGAACAGGTACAGCGGGTTGCCTGCCAATAACGCCTGTGCCGCCTGAATCAACTTGTGCGCGGCCGCCTCACCCGCAGGCGACAACGGCGGCATCTTCTGCCCATAGAACACCACCAGCGTCGAACGTTCCTGGCGAATAGCCTGCAAGTCGCTGCGCAACCACGCCTGAACCTGCCGCGCCCTCGCCCGCTGTTTTAAGTCCGTCGGGTATACCGTGGTCTGGGGGAAAGCCTCATCCAGGTATTCGCTGATTGCAGAGGACTCCGACAAGGCGAAGTCGCCTTCCACCAACGTGGGCACACGCTGAGTCAGGGACAGTTGGACAAATTCCGCTGCCTGGTTTTGCGCCGTGTCCAGGTCAAGGGTGACGGTTTCGAAGGTCATGCCCTTTTCCAGCAGGGTGACGAATACCGACATGGCGTAGGGGCTGGTGTATTGGGCATCCACGTAAAGGCGCAACGATGGTGAAGGCATAAAAGCTCTCCTTGGGTGAGAGACCACGCTACGAGATCGGCGCCCAGAAAGACAATGCGCTGTTTTTATAGGGGCATTCCTGGTGGGAATGCATACTTTTATCCAGCGCTCGCCAATACTTGATCAAATGCGTAGCCCATCATGTTATTCAAGAACTTCTCTTGCCCATTGTCTACCGTGGTGCCTGAAACCTCAGTGGTGGTAAGTTCAATATCACTGAATGCGATCACTCGGCCCATCGTGCCGCCTACCAACCAAAAAAGCACATAAGCACCAAAAGTAGCCAACACCTTGCTGCCTGGGGGAAGTTGTGTTGCAGTCATTGCAAGTGATGCAGACCCCTTGATTGTCACGCCTGAAGAGTTGCCGAAATAGCTGCTCAAGTTTTCCGTTGTGGAAGACAAGCCACTGTAAACCCCCACAACAGGCACGCCAGCAAGCGTACCGGTATGCCCAAATCGCTGTAAAACATTCAACATGCCTACAGCGGCGCCATTATCACAGGCTAACAGTAAGACGCCGCCTAGCGCTGCATATTCTTTCAACCTATCTGCTTGTGCCACGGTAAAACTACTATTATGTAACCCGACAGACAGCACATCATATTTAGCCTTCAATTCAGCAGCCGTTATAGAGGGAGCAACAATATCTGCCGCGGCATCAATAGCGTCTACAGACTGGATTTTATTATAAGTCCCGTTGGGTCCGTAGTTTGCGGGCTCTTTAACCTGCGCCATCAAATTGGGGTAACTTGAATTACCAATGGCGACACTCGTAAAACCAAACTTTATAACCTGCAACTTTACTGGCTTGGTCACGGCCGCAGTCGCCGCCGAACAACAATGACGGTGCACATGAACATGCACGTGTACATGCACCTCTTCACCACTGAGGCAGTTCTTGTGATCTTCACGGCACGTCTCAGAAACTACGACACCACTGATTTCACGCGGGGACTGGCTTGAATCAGACATATTCAAAACTCCTATAAACTTAGCAAATTTACCGGAATGTTACTGCCGACCGCATATGCGCTTATTCCGCGCTCACCAGCACCTGATCAAAAACATAAGCCATCATATTATTTAAAAATCTCTCTTGCCCGTTATCGATCGTAGCGCCATCAACATCAATCGCCGCCAGGTCTATATCACTAAAGGCGATCACCCGACCCTTTGTCCCTCCTACCACCCAAAAAAGTACATTAGAACCAAAGGTGGCTAACACCCTGCTGCCGGCTGGAAGTTGTGCGGCGGTTATCACAAGTAATCCTCCCCCCTTAAGTGGCAGCCCAGACGAATCACCAAAACAGTCACTGAAGTTTTCCGACGCAGAGGAGACCCCGGTGTAACTCCCTATAGTACTGCTAACAAAGGAGCCGGTATGCCCAAATACCTGCAGAACATTTGTCATGCCAGCCGCAGTACTGTTATCACAGGTCAGCAGCAAGACACCGCCCAAATCGGCATAGGCTTTCAACTTGGCAGCTTGTGCCACGGTAAACGTACTCACATGCAGCCCTACCGACAGCACGTCATATTTAGCCTTGAGTTCGGCAGCGGTTACGGTGGCCGATACAATATCGGCCATCGCATCAAACGTAATGACAGATTGAATTTTATTATACGTGCCCTCTGCACCATAGTTGGCTGGCAACTTGACCTGCGGCATCACTTTAGAATAATTCGGACTGCCAATTGCAATATTGGTAAAACCAAGCCTGATAACTGGCAATTTTTTTTCGGCCACCGGCACGGGTACGGGTACGGACACCGCCCCCGTCGAACAGCATTTATGGTGTACATGAACATGAATATGCACGTGCGCCACCTCCCCATGATCGAGGCAGGCCTTGTGATCTTCATGGCACTGCTCAGATACAACGGTGCAGCAGACTTCACGCGGGGCTTGGCTTGAATCGGACATGATCGACACTCCTGGGGCCTAAGAGCACCTACCTCAGTAACAGGTAGGTACCCGCCCTCACCTGGGCGGACTCACAGCACTACACGCCGAATCCAATACTCCGTCTACTGTCAGAATTAACAGGGCTGGCGTAAAAAGTGTCTGGCGCACCGAGTGCATTCCTGGCGGAATCAGTCGCATTGATGGCAATATCATAGCTCTTGGCTACGAAGCAAAACCGCCCCGGTATTCGTCGCATTACCCCCATAGCTTTCAAGGAAGATAAGCTTATGAAACAAGCAGTTGTGGTTATCCACGGCATCGGCGAACAGCGCCCAATGGACACGCTACGCGGCTTCGTCGAAGCGATGATCCCTGCCGCCCCGCCCGATGGCACACCGTTTTACTGGAGCAAGCCAGACCGGCTTTCGCGCAATTTCGACCTGCGCGTACTGAAGTCGTCAGGTCGCACCTCCACGGACTTCTATGAATACTACTGGGCCCACAAAATGCAGGGCACCAAGGTCGGTCACCTGCTGGGCTGGCTATGGGATATTTTCAAACGCCCGCGCCGTGACATTCCCGAGGCCATCGTGCCGATCTGGCGCACCACGCGCTGGACGCTGATGGTGCTCCTGCTGCTGATTGCCAGTGGCACTCTAGCCACGGCCTGGGGCGGGTTCGAGCCCAGTGACAATCCGTTCGCACTGTTGCCACTGCTGCTTGGCGCCATCGGGCTAGGGTTGCGCTATTCAGCGCTGTCTTACCTCGGCGATGCGGCGCGCTACTTGAGTCCCAACCCGCAGAACGTGGTGATTCGCGAACAGATCCGCGCAGACGGGGTGGCGTTGCTGCGCGCCCTGCACAACCAGGGCGACTACGACCGTATCATCGTCGTCGGCCACAGCCTGGGCAGCGTGATTGCTTACGACATCGTCGGTTACCTGTGGCATGAACACCACGACCAATTGACCCAGGTGATCCCCAGCAACCGCGAGCTGGCCAGCCGTTATGCCGCCAATGCCACGTTGCAACCGGTGATTAATGAAGCATTGCCCAACGCCGGCGCCGCCCTCGATGGCAGCCTGGGCAGCACCTTGAGGTTCCGCGAGCAGCAGGCCCAGGCATTTATCGAGCAACGCGGCCTGGGCAATCCGTGGCGCATCAGCGACCTGGTCACCGTCGGCAGCCCGATGGCCCACGCCAGCCTGTTGTTGGGCCGCAGTGTGAGTGACTTCAAAAAACGCATTGAACGCCGCGAAGCGCCGGCCTGCCCACCGACCGAAGACACCAAGGGCTATGGCTATAACGCACGCAAGCCAGTGATGCTTGGGCAAAAACCGTTTACCCCGCAGTACCTGCACCATGCTGCGGCGTTTGCCGTGACGCGCTGGACCAACCTCTACTTTCCCGCGCCCTACGGCTTGTTTGGCGATATCGTCGGCGGCCCGGTCAAGCCGGTGATGGGTGCAGGCGTGCTGGATTTACCCGTCACCGTAGGCACCTGGAAAGGCTGGCTCGCCCGCTCCTGGCTGAGCCACACCCATTACTGGAGCGAGCGCGGCGGTGCCCAGGGTTACCTCGGCACACTCACTCAGGATGACAGCGCAATCAGCCATGGCCAGCGCCCGTCGGCCACCGAAGCCTTGCGCTGGGCGGTCGACCTCAAGGGGTCGCGGCGCTTTCGTCCGGTGGGCGCCAAGGCAGCCTTGGCACCCACCGAGGTCTAGGAGGCCCATGATCGCTCCCACGCAATGGGAACGATCACGGCCTAGCCGGCGAAACCACCGGCCTTGAGAAACTCATGCTCGGGTTGGGTGGTTGCCCTGGCCAATACCGCGTTGCGATGGGGAAACCGCCCAAACCGTTCAATGATATCCGCGTGTTCCTTGGCCCAATGGTAGGTGCTGGCATCCAAATACTGGTTCAGCGCCAGCGAACGCTGCTGGTCCGCCGGGTCTTCGGAATGTTCAAACGGCAGATAACAGAAGGCGCGCAGTTCGGGCTCGATCTGTTGATCCAACCCGGCGTCCACCGCCCGCCGCGCATACAAACGCGCCAGCGGGTCGGTGGCAAACATATGTGCCGTGCCGCGAAACGCATTGCGCGGGTATTGATCCAGCAAAATCAGCAAGGCCAGCGCACCCTGCGCCGAATCCAGCCAGCTTTCCAACTCACGCCGGGCGGCTTGCATATGCGTGGCGTGAAAGGTCTCGCGAAAGGCTGCGTCAAACGCGTCGTCCTTGGCGAACCAGCGTTTTGGCCCTGCCTGCTTCCAGAACGCGATCACTGCCTCGGCGGATTGTTCGTTCATGCTCGTCATCGTCCTCTCCAACACTTAACACAAAAAAAGCCGCACAGACTTCATCATCGACGTCGGCGATATCCATCAAGTGTCCCACATGGGCTGCGCAAGCTTGCGCGCGGTCGCACCATTGCACATAGGGTTTACCTGATGATCCACCGTCTTGCCCAGGTTTTCAGCGACTCCAATAGCCAAGTGCGCAACAAGCTGTCGGGTACAACATCAACGGGATCTTTGTCGCCAACTGCGCGATCTCGGTGATGCTGTACCGCTGGAAAAGCCTTGATGCCATTGAGCTCAAGCGCCCTGTGGCCTGAAACTGCGCGCCACCGGGTTCAAGGCGCAATAACGTGCAGGTAGAACGCGTGAAACATGAAATACGCACACCCGGCCAACGCCAGCCCCATGCAGCGGTTGAACCAGGTAAACGCCGCCGCCCCGTTGATCCGCCGCCCCAACAGTGCGCCCAACAATGCGTAAACCCACGGCGCGCCGACCGCCCCCAGCCCCAGCAAGGCCGATACGC
>NZ_VBVZ01000332.1 GCF_005863185.1 Pseudomonas edaphica | reverse complement strand
GCTGTAAGAGTCAGTCAGTTGGCTCGACATCTGGCTGAACTGCGAGAACGCCTGCTCAAGACCCTGCCGGGTAAGCGGCTCTGCAGACGGAACGAGCCCCGGGATAGCAGGGGCTGTAGAAAGTTGGGCGGCGTGGGGCATCATGCTCTCTCGCTTGGCTGACCGTCAGTTAAACGGAACGTTGCGAGGGCTATAGCAATACCCGTGCCGAAAAAAAACTACTGATATTTCAGTAGCTTAAAAAACAGGCGTCAATCATCCGCCTGTTCATCACCTTCTCGCCGGCTCATACCGTACTTGCGCATCTTCTCCACCAGGGTGGTTCGACGGATACGCAGGCGTTCGGCGGCACGGGCGACAATGCCGTTCGCATCGTCCAGCGCCTGCTGGATCAGGCCTTGTTCGAGGCTACCGAGGTAGTCCTTCAAGTCCAGGCCTTCGGGCGGCAGCATGGCGGTGGAGCCGAAGTCCGGCGTGTGGCCGTTGATGGCTACGCGTTCTTCCAGGTCGGTGCGCAGGCTGTCGACCAGTTGCTCGTCTTCGTCGTCGACGTAGCGAAATTTCTTCGGCAACTCGACCACGCCGATCACACCGTAGGGGTGCATGATCGCCATGCGCTCCACCAGGTTGGCCAGCTCACGCACGTTGCCCGGCCAGCCGTGGCGGCACAGGGACATGATCGCCGCGGAGTTGAAGCGGATCGAACCGCGCTTTTCGTGCTCCATGCGCGAGATCAACTCGTTCATCAGCAACGGGATGTCTTCCACGCGCTCGCGCAGCGGGGCCATCTCGATGGGGAATACGTTGAGGCGGTAGTACAGGTCTTCGCGGAAGCTGCCGACCTCGATCATGCTTTCGAGGTTCTTGTGGGTGGCCGCGATGATGCGCACGTCGACGCTTTGGGTCTTGTTGCTGCCCACGCGCTCGAAGGTGCGCTCCTGCAACACGCGCAGCAGCTTGACCTGCATCGGCAGCGGCATGTCGCCGATTTCGTCGAGGAACAAGGTGCCGCCGTTGGCCAGCTCAAAACGCCCGGCACGGCTGGTGATCGCCCCGGTAAAGGCGCCCTTCTCGTGGCCGAACAGTTCGCTTTCGAGCAGCTCTGCCGGGATCGCCCCGCAGTTGACCGGCACGAAAGGCCCGTCGCGGCGCTTGGAGTGGTAGTGCAGGTTGCGGGCGACCACTTCCTTGCCGGTGCCGGATTCGCCAAGGATCAGCACGCTGGCGTCGGTGTCGGCGACTTGCTGCATCATCTGGCGCACGTGCTGGATCGCACGGCTGGTGCCGACGAGGCTGCGGAACAGGTTGGGTTCACGGTGACGGCCGCGCTCGCGGGCCTGGTCGTACATCTCGCGATAGACCTGGGCACGGTGCAGCGAATCGAGCAATTTGCTGTAGCTGGGCGGCATTTCCAGGGTTGAAAGCACGCGGCGGCGCTGGTCTTCCGGCAGGTCCACGGAAGAAATATCGCCCATCAGCAACACCGGAAGGAACTCATCCCAGGTCGACAGTGTCTTTAACAGGCCCAAAATGGCGCCAGGAGCATTTACCGTCCCGATCAGCACACAGATAACTTCACGGCTCGACGACAAAGAGCTGACCGCCTGCTGCCAGTCATGGCTGCCGCAGGGTAAATTTTCTTCACCGAGAAAATTTAAAATCACCGCTAAATCGCGGCGACGGACGCTATCGTCATCAATCAGCAGAATTTTGGTTTCACGCCACATGCAATAGCAACTTCCCTAGTAAAACTTCCTGCCCCAGAGTGAGGGCAATCGAGACGTCTGTAGGACTTCATACCTTACTGACGCCTGAAATCTGAAAACAGCACTAGTTAAGTCAAAAATACGAGCACAGTCAAATATATGACGCGCTGTTCGGATTAACTGAGCCAGTTCAGCCGAACAGATGGTAAACCTTTGACGCACTTTGCGCGCGGTTGATCTGCGACATCTCTTCGAAAATCGCCTGGCGCTCGCCGGTCGTCACCTCCAGCAACTGCTGATACACCGCCAGCAGGCTTTCCAGCTTTTCCCGCAGTGCATCCTCGTCCACCGGCGCTTCGCTGAGCACTTCATCGATGACGTTGCGGCAGCCCAGATCCAGTTCACCAATGGCGTCCCAGTTGCGCTCCGCCAACGCGCCGATCAGCGCTTCACGGGTTTCATCAATGCGTTGCAGTGCGTGGCTCATGACGTGTTCCTCAAGGCCGTTGGCCTTATTGTGCAGCACCTTGTGGCTCAGCGATGGCATCCCAGCCTTCTTTTACGGTAATCAGCAAACGGGCGACTTCGTCGATCATGTCGGCGTCGTTATGCAGGTTGGCTTCCATCAAGCGGTTGGTCATGTACACATACAAGCCTTCCAATTGCTGGACATATTCCTTGTTATCGCTTTTTTCCGCATTCAGGCCATCACGAAGGCCGATCAGGATATCGGTGGCCTTGCCCAGCATCAGGCCTTTCTGAGCGACGTCGCCACGCGCCAGCGCGCCTTTGGCTTGGGCCATACGGTCCAGGCCACCTTCCATCAGCATCTGCACCAGGCGATGCGGGCTGGCCTCAGAGATTTGGGCATGGGAATTGACCTTCTGGTATTGGCGAAGGGCTCTCATGGGATTCATGTTTCTACCTCGTGACAGGCAACAGCGAGAAGGTTTTCAGTAACCAATATGTCGACTGGGTCGCAAAAAACTTTAACCCGACGGTCTCAGAAAGAACAAAGCCCAGGTCAACGGACCCGGGCTTTTTTGATGCGATCAATCAGCTGCTGCTGCTTTTCGAATTACTGATCGCATTGAGCGTGCCGAGAATGCTGTTGCTCTGCTGGCGCAACTGCGCCACCAGGGTATCCATGGCCGTGTACTTGCGGGTCAAGGCGTCTTGCATCGTCGTCAGACGCTCATCCAGATCGGTCTGCTGCTTGGTCAGATCTTTCAGGCTGTCGGCCAACGACGTCGTGCGTGTCGCCAGAATCCCGGTGGTGGGCTTGGCGTAGGAGTCGGTCGCGGCCGTCAAGCGTGCGAGCAGACCGGTCTTGCCGCTGAAGATACTGTTGATATCGGCGGCATTGGTCAGCACCGCCTTGTCCCACTGCTTGCTGTCGATGCTCAGCGCGCCTGTATCCTGGTCGGTGGTGACACCAAATTGCGCCAGGGACTTGATGGTACCGTTGCCGGAGAGTGAGTTGAACTCGTTACGGATCGCCGCCTGCAAGGTGCGCATGGTCGAGTCGCCGGTCAGGGTCGCGGCAATGGAGTTACCGGCAGCATCTTTGGTGACCTTGGTCTCGGCGTTCATGGCCTTGAGCAGGGCGTTATAAGTGTCGACGAAGCCCTTGACCCCGGACTTGAGCGCGGTGGTGCTGGTGGTGACCGAAATGGTCATGGCCGTACGTGGCGCGTCTTTAGTCTGATCGTTGGCCGTGACCGTAGGCGACAGCGACAGCAATTTAATGCTCACCCCACTCACCGCATCCGTGATGCTGTTGGATTTGGACTCCGCCGCAATACCATCAATGGTGTACTTGGCGTTCTGAGGCGGGCTGACTACCGTGTAGCCGGTATCAATCCCAGAGTTGCCCGACATCGTCAGGTCCGAACCAACCCCGCCATTGGTGGAGGTCAGAATAAGACGCGAACCCGTGGAGTCTGTGAGGATGTTGGCACTCAAGCCGGCGGTGCCGAACGTGGTGTTGATCGAATCACGCACCTGTTGCAGCGTCGCGCCCGCCGGCACACTCAGGTCGAAGTTCTTGCCCGACTGCGAGATGGTCAGCGTTGTCGGCGTGGTGCCGGCGTTCACGACTGTCGACTGGCCACCGACAAACGTTTTGGTCGATAGCTTCGACGGTGTGGCCAGCTGGTTGACGATCAACGAAAAGCTACCGTTCGCAGCCCCCTGGTTAGCCGTCATGGTGGCGACCTTTTCATCCGAAGACGTACCGGTCAAGCCACTGAAGCTGTTATCGGTGCCCATGCTGGTCAGCGCACCACGGAAGGCGTCCAGGGCAGCCTGGATCTTGCCGATCGACGACAGCTGGGTAGTTGCCTTTTGCGATTGGGTGTTGATCTGCGCCTGTTTCGGCGCGCGCTCGGCATCCACCAGGGACTTCACAATCGCCTGGGTATCGAAGCCCGATCCCACGCCCGTAATCGTTGTACCCGCCATCATCTTTCTCCTGTTCCGGTGGCTGCCGTTATCTTGACGAACAACACTTCAAGTCGTAGCAGCAACAAATTTCATGCCAGCTTAAGCCTTGTCGTCAAACAACACGTGGCTGGCGCTGGACAAGCTTTGCGCCAGCTTCAAGGCAGTTTCCGAGGGAATCTGGCGGATCACTTCACCGGTGTCGGTGGCAATGACCTTGACCACAACCCTGTGGGTGGAATCATCAATAGAAAAATCCAGATTACGCTGGGCCGCTTGTACGAATTCTTTAATATCAGTAACCGCTTTTTCCAGATCGCCCTTTTGGGACGGACCTGCGGTTGGCGCGGCCGGCTCAACCTTCGTCTTGTCTTTTTCAGCAACCACAGGTGCCACGGAGCCTTGGGGCGCCTGCGGCGGATAAGACAAGTTCAACTTCACATTCATGTCCATGCCCAATCTCCTCTGATTGGAAAAGACGAAAGGGCACGTAAACGCGCCCTTCCGTCAGTCACCAAGTGCTGTAATTACTGAAGCAGCTTCAGTACAGCGGATGGCAGCTGGTTAGCCTGCGACAGGATCGCAGTGGAAGCCGACTGCAGGGTTTGCTGCTTGGTCAGTTCAGCGGCTTCGGAAGCGAAGTCGACGTCCTGGATGGTGGAGCGAGCAGCGGTGCTGTTTTTCTGGATGTTGGACAGGTTGTCCACAGTGCTGGTCAGACGGTTCTGTACCGCACCCAGGCCCGAACGGGAGCTGGAGATGGTAGCGATAGCCTGGTCGATCACGGACACAGCGTTCTGGGCCTTGGTGGCGTCAGTCACGTCAGTTTGCGATACGGCGGTCTTGGTCGAAGCAGCCGAAGTAGCGGCACCGAAGATACCGGTCACGCCAGCGCCTTCCAGGGAGTAGCCCTTGGCGGAGTCCATGTTCACAGCACCGGTAGCGATGATGCCGTCAGCCAGGGCAGTAGCAGTACCGTAAGCGCCCGAACCGTCTTTGGTGGCAACAGTGATGGTGCCGGCAGCGGTCGAAGCGCTGAAGGACAGGTTTTCACCGGTGTCGGATTTAACCGACAGGGTGCCTTTGGATTCGTCGTAGTTAACGCTGATACCCAGTTTGGCGGAGTTGGACTTCAGCTGGTCAGCCAGGCTGGCAGTGTCTTTTACGCCAACGAACGTGGTGGCTTGGCCGCCAACGGTCATGGTGAACGAAGCTGGAGCGGTAGCAGCACCGGCGCCGACTACGAACTGAGCTTCAGTGCTGGCGGTAGCGCTCAGGCCACCGATGGCGCCGTTCAGCTGGGCAGCGATGGTTTTGGCAGAAGCTGCACCGGCTACGGTAACGCTGGCAGTCTGGCCGTTACCGGTCACTGCGATTGCGCCGCCTACAACACCAGCGCCTGGAGCGATGCCGATGCTCTTGATTTGCTGCGAACCGATGTTGTTGGCAGCAACGTTGTCCAGGGACAGGTTGATGGTTTCGTTAGCGTTGGCGCCAACCTGGATCGACTTGGTACCGTACGAGCCGTCCAGCAGCTTCTGGCCACCGAAAGTAGTGGTCTGGGCGATACGGGTCAGTTCCGAAGTCAGAGCCTGGTATTCGTCGTTGTTCGACTTACGGTCGTCGGTGCTCAGGGAGCCAGTAGCCGAGGACAGAGCCAGGGTACGCATTTTTTGCAGAATGTCGGTCGAAGCCTGCATTGCGCCTTCAGCGGTCTGCGCGATGGAGATACCATCGTTGGCGTTCTTTACAGCTTGACCCAGGCCGTTGATCTGGCTGGTCATACGGTTGGCGATACCCAGGCCGGCGGCGTCGTCTTTAGCGCTGTTGATACGCAGGCCGGAAGACAGGCGCTGCATCGATTGGGCCAGGGCGCCGCCAGCTTTGTTCAGGTTGCCCTGAGTAGTGATCGAAGCAATGTTGGTGTTTACTGTTAAAGCCATGACGAAATCCTCGTTGGATGGATACTGCGGCTTCCGGCCCTGGCAACCGCCGGGTGTGGCCTGAGAACCTACGTAATAGTTATCGTCGTGGGAGCCGGTTGCTTGAGGGTTTTTTTGAAATTTTTTACTAGCCCTGTGCCACCCCTTGCATTTCAAGGGTTTACGGTATCTCAAAACCCCGGATTCATTGGCTTTTCTGGCGCCAAATAAAAAACGCCGATGATCGGTCGATCATCGGCGTTTTTGTGTGAAGCGCTTGTGCAACGCGTTCAAGCTATTAAAGCGTTACGGGCGATAGAGAATCGCCGAGCCCCAGGACAGGCCCACACCAAAGCCACTGATCGCCACGCGCTTCCAGGTCGCGCCCATCACGTGCTTCTCCAGCAGCAGTGGAATGCTTGACGACACGGTGTTACCGGTCTCGACCATGTCCTTGATGAACTTGTCCACCGGCGCATCTTCAAAACGCCGCGCCACGGCATCGACAATCGCCGCACTGCCCTGGTGAATGCAGAACGCATCGATGTCGTCAGCCTTGAGGTCGGACTCATTGAGCAACTCGTGCAAATGCGCCGGCACCTTGAGCAAGGCAAAGTTGAATACCTGGCGGCCATTCATAAAGAACACGCCGTCGCTGACCTTCAGGTGCGGTGCGCCGGAACCATCGGTGCCGAATTTGGACTTGCCCAGCAACCATGGCGCGTCTTCGCCCATCCAGGTGGCGGTGGCGGCGTCGCCGAACAACATGGTGGTGTTGCGATCTTCTGGGTCGACGATTTTCGAATACGGG
>NZ_VBVZ01000331.1 GCF_005863185.1 Pseudomonas edaphica | reverse complement strand
ATGCCTACACCAGCGCGCTGGGCCGGTCGTTGCGCCTGTCACGTCAACTGGAGGCCGGCATGGTGATCCTCAACTCGGGTTCTGTGGGCACGGCGTCGGTCCCGTTTGGTGGCATCAAGCAGTCCGGCTATGGGCGTGAAGGCAGCTATTACGGGATCGAGGAGTACGTGCACGTGAAGTATGTGTTGATGGCGGGGGCGCAGTTCTAAGCCCTCTCACCCTCCAAAAGCCAGTGCCTGCAAGGTGCTGGCTTTTCTTTAGGCTGGATTTGCGCACGCCACACGCGGATAGTTCGTCCCACTGACAGGACAATAGGTTGACCATGCAAGACCTCAACGACCTCTACTACTTCGCCAAAGTCGTCGAAGCCGGCGGCTTTGCGGCGGCCGGCCGGCTGCTGGGGATTCCCAAGTCACGGCTGTCGCGGCGCATCGCCGAACTGGAAGAACGCCTTGGCGCCCGCCTGTTGCAACGCACCACGCGGCAATTGACCCTCACTGCCGTCGGCGAGCGCTACCTGCGCCATTGCCAGGCGATGCTGCTGGAAGCGGAAATGGCCGACGAGGCCGTGGCCAGCATGTCCAGCGAACCCCGCGGGCGCCTGCGCGTGAGTTGTCCGGTGGGCATGGCGCAGCACATGTTGCCAGGCATCGTTGCCGGCTTTCTCGCCGCTCACCCACTGGTGCAGCTGGAGATGACACTGGTCAACCGACGCGTCGACCTGGTGGCCGAAGGTATCGATGTGGCCCTGCGCGTGCGCGAGTTGGGCGATGAAGACCCGTTGCTGGTGACCAAGCGCCTGCGCCAGGCCCAGACAGTCTTGGTGGCCAGCCCGCAGTTCCTGCAAGGCCGCCAAATCAACACCCCGGACGATCTCAAGCAATTGCCGGTACTCGCTGCGCTTGAGGCCGATCGCCTGGTGCACTTGCGGTTGATCGACCCGCAAGGCAATACCGAAAACTTATCCATGGAAGCGCGCCTGGGCATCGACGACTTTATCGTGCGCAAAGCCTGCGCCTTGCAGGGCCTGGGCTTTACCCTGCTGCCAATGATGTATTGCGAAGAGGAGCTGGCCAGCGGCCAATTGGTGCAGTTGCTGCCGCAATGGTCTTCGCCGGGCGGCTGGTTGCAGGCGGTCTACCCGCACCGCCGTGGCGTGTTACCGGCGATTCGGGCCTGGATCGACTATCTGGAAGAAGCCTTCAAGGGTTGCGGAGACCGTTTGCTATGAAGATGAGCGAAGCACAAGTCGCGGCATTCTGCCTGGGCCTGCCCGGCGCGCGGGAAGACTACAAGTGGGGCGGCGTGCGCGTGTTCTCGATTGCCGGCAACAAGATGTTCGCCCTGCAGAACCTGCGCGGTGACTCGCTGGCGTTCAAGGTCGACAAGGAGCTGTTCCTCGGCCATGTGGACCGCCCTGGCATCCACCCCGCGCCGTACCTGGCGCGGGCGCAGTGGGTGATCATGAACACGCCCTACCCGCTGGGCGCCGAGGAACTGCGTGGCCTGTTGCAGCGCTCGCACCAGTTGGTGGTAAGCAAATTGCCCAAGCGCGCGCAGGTGGGACTGAAGCTGGATTGATGGTTCAACGCGCAAACGGCAGTGCGCGCTCAATGGCCATCGCCGCCCCCAGCGCCAAATGCTCGTGCCAGGCCCGTGCAACGATCTGTACACCCACCGGCAAACCCGAGTCAGCAGTACCGGCGCGCACCACCACACAGGGCCAGCCGGCCAGGCTGTATGGCAGCGTATGGCTGAACAACCCTGGCCGGGCGGTGCCCAGCAGCGGCGCCGGGGCCGCGTCAACCGGGCACAGGATAATGTCGTAGTCCGCCATGAACCCCAGCATGGCACTGCGAAACTGATCCCAATCCGAGAGCAACTGTATCGCCTGTGCCCCGGAGCCTTTGCCCATTGCCCAGTAGCGCTCGGTAATATCGCGAGCATTACGCAATGCCGAAGGGAACGCCTGACGGACCACGGCGCCCGCACCTGCCAGCAGGTCGGCAGCCACCTGCAGCGTGACCTGGGTACACGTGTCTACCGGTTCGATGCCGCCCTCGCTGTACCAGGCGACGCGCAAACCATTCAGTGCCTGTGGAGGCATATCCGGCAGCGGCATTGGAATCACCCCACAATCGTGCCCATCCTCACCGGCGATCACCCGGAACACCAGGTCCAGGTCTTCGACATGCCGGGCCATCGGGCCGATCTGGCTGCGGCTATCACTCAACCCACCAGGGTGATCGAAAACCCCGGTGTTGGGCACCCGGCCCGTGGTGGGCTTCAAGGTACTGACTCCGCAAAAATGCGCCGGTATGCGCAGGCTGCCACCGGAATCGCTGCCCAGTCCCAGCGGCGAAAGGCCGGCAGCCACCGCAGCAGCTTCGCCACCGCTGCTGCCGCCGGGGCCATGGGACAGCGCATGGGGGTTACGGGTAGCGCCGTAGACCGGGTTATCGGTCACTCCACCGCCACCGCCCGGCGGGCAGTTGCTTTTACCCAAAAGAATGGCGCCGGCCGCTTTCATGCGCGCCACTGCAACAGCATCGTGCTGAGGACAATAATGAGCCCGATCAACCAGACCCGCTGCCGACACCACCCCACGGGTATCGAAAACATCTTTGACCGTGAAGGGAACGCCCTGCAACACGCCGCCATACTCGCCTTGGGCGATAGCACGATCAACCGCCCAGGCATCGGCCAACGCCGTATCGGCACAGACCTGCACCAGCGCGTTGACCGAGGGGTTGAGCGCCTCGATACGCGCAAGGTAAAAGCTGACGATAGCGGTGGAAGTAAACTTGCGCTGTTGAATCAGCGCTGCAAGCTCAGTTGCCGAATGATGGAGCAATGAATCTGAAAAAGACATTCGTGTGGGCCCCGTGCGCTCAAGTGCCCGAAGCATAACGCGAGCCTGTTGCCGGTTTACAGGGCCGTCTGGGTAAGCTGCCTCCCGCAATCGCGTAGGAAATATCCCAGACGCCTCAACACTATAAAACCGAGAGCAGCGTGCCGCCCAGGAACAGCTGGTCCAGCCAGAACACTTGGTGCAGCAACACAATCACCCAGAACAGCACCTGATACGACACCTTGCGCGTCTTGTGGCGAAACACCTGCTGGGCAATCAGCGCCCCCGGCCAACCGCCCGCCAGCTCCACGGCATGCAGGATATTTTCGCGCACGCGCGGGCCTTCGGCTTGGGCCTTGCGTTTGTCGCCCCAGTACAGGAAAAACGCCACCACGCTGACCACGCCATAGGCGGCCAGCGGGATCAGCGTCTCGCCGCGATGCCACAACAGTGCCGCGCCAGTCAGCGGCGCGGCGCACAACAAAACAAAGATGAACGCCTTCAAGCGCGGGTGTTGAATGCTCATGGCTTGACCGCCGTCCAGTCGATCCAGCCAAACTGCCAGGTCGCCAGGATCACCAGGCCAAACGCAATCCGATACCAGGCAAACGCCGCGTAACTGTGGTTGGCGATGAACTTGAGCAACGCCTTGACCGCAATCATCGCGAAGATGAACGAGGTGACAAAGCCGATGGCAAACACCGGCACGTCATCGGGCTGGAACAGGTGACGGTACTTGTAGCCCGAATACACCGCCGCGCCGACCATGGTCGGCATGGCCAGGAAGAACGAGAACTCGGTGGCGGTCTTGCGCGACAGGCCGAACAACAGGCCGCCGATAATGGTCGCGCCGGAGCGCGAAGTGCCTGGAATCATTGCCAGGCACTGGGCCACACCGACCTTGAGCGCGTCTTTCCAGGTGATCTCATCCACCGTTTCAGCGTGCACTGCATGTTGGCGGCGCTCGGCCCACAGCATGATCACCCCGCCCACCACCAGCGCGGTGGCCACCGTGATCGGGTTAAACAGGTAATGCTTGATCAGGTCGGCAAAAATCACCCCCAACACCACCGCCGGCAGAACTGCGATGATCAGGTTGACGGTAAAGCGCTGGGCGTTGCGCTGGGTCGGCAAGCCGATCACCACGTCGAGGATCTTGCGCCGAAACTCCCAGACCACTGCGAGGATCGCGCCCAGTTGAATAATGATGTTGAACGCTTCAAAGCGTTCTCCGCCGAAGCCGATCAAGTCGGCGACGATAATCTGGTGCCCGGTGCTGGAGATCGGCAGGAACTCGGTCAGCCCCTCCACCACGCCAAGAATCAATGCCTGTATGGCGGTCCAAAAATCCATGTATCCCCCAAAGGTCATGCGCTGCGGCATGCCTTGTCTGTCTTTTTAATGTTCACTGACCACGTGCAATCGTGATGCGCTGCGGATTTTCACCAGCCGTGCGCAAAAATTTCGTGAAAAATCAGGGAGTACTCAGGTTTTTCGATTACAGGCCGAAAGCCTATCAGACAAGCTGGAATTGTCGATGCAGCACACAATTATAAAAAGCACGGAGTGACAGGACGATGAACAGTTTGCGCAGCATGTCGATCAGCCGCCGTCTTTGGCTGATCCTGATAGTCGCCGTGTTGATGCTGCTAACCTTGGGGCTGTTGATGCTAAAGCAGATCCATGGCGACCTCTACCAGGCCAAACGCCAGCAGACCCAGCACGTGGTGCAAACCGCCAGCGGCGTGCTGGCTTACTACCAGAACCTTGAAAAAACCGGCGTTCTCACCCGCGAGGCCGCGCAACAGCAAGCCCTCAGCGCAGTCCGTGGCTTGCGCTACGACCACGATGATTACTTCTGGATCAACGACCTGACGCCCGTGATGATCATGCACGCGGCCAACCCCAAGCTCGACGGCCAGAACCTCTCGGCCATCCGCGACCCGGACGGTTTTGCGGTGTTCAATGAATTTGTGCTCCTGGCCAAGGCCAAGGGCGCCGGCATCGTCAACTATCGCTGGCCCAAACCGGGCGCCGACGCGCCGGTGGAGAAAACCTCGTATATCCAACTGTTCGAGCCGTGGGGCTGGATTATCGGCTCGGGCGTGTACGTGGACGATGTGCAGGCCGAATTCACCGGCCAGGTGTGGAAAGCCTCGTTGATCGGCCTGGGCATTGCGCTGCTGATGGCGCTGTTGGTGATCCTGATCGCGCGCAGCATTGTGCATCCATTGCAGGCGGCGGTGAATGCCATGGGCAATATTGCCAGCGGCGAAAGCGACCTGACCCGCACCCTCGACACCCACGGGCGCGACGAGGTCACTCAATTGTCGCAGCACTTCAATAGCTTTACCGCCAAGCTGCGCCAGGTGGTCGGCCAATTACAGGAGTGTGCCAACGCGCTGGGCCAATCTTCCACGGAACTGGGCACCAATGCCAGCCAGGCCCACGACCGTAGCCAGCAACAATCCCATCAGATGGAGCTGGTGGCTACCGCGATCACCGAAGTGACCTATGGCGTGCAGGACGTGGCAAAAAATGCCGAGCATGCCGCCAGCGAAATGCGCGACGCCCAGGCCCAGGCGCAGCAGGGCCAGGTGAATATCGACGGCAGCCTGCAACAGATCGACCAGCTCTCCAGCACCATCAGCCAGGCCGTGGAGGTGATCCGCACGCTGTCCAGTGAAAGCACACAGATTGGTGGTGTGCTGGAAGTGATCCGTTCGATTGCCGACCAGACCAACTTGTTGGCCCTCAACGCCGCCATCGAGGCGGCGCGTGCCGGTGAACAGGGTCGCGGGTTTGCCGTGGTCGCCGATGAAGTGCGGCTGTTGGCCCAGCGCACGCAGAAATCCACCGCCGAAATCCAGGTGATGATTGAGCGCCTGCAAGGGCATTCGGAAGCGGCGGTCAAAGTGATCAGCGACAGCCACAGTGCCTCGCAACTGACCATTGAACAAGCTGGCCAGGCAGGTGCGAGCCTCACCGCCATTGGCCAGGCGTTGCGTAACCTCAATGGGCTGAATGCCTCGATCGCCAGCGCGACCTTGCAACAGGCGCACGTGGTGGAGGATATCAACCAGAACGTCACCCAGGCGGCGGGTTTGTCCCACAGCACGGCGCTGGCGGCGGAGCAGTCCAGTGTGGCGAGCGCGCATTTGCGTGGGTTGAGTGAGCAGCTTGGAGGGTTGTTGCGCCAGTTCAAGATCTAGCACTCATGCTCGTTCCCACGCTCCGCGTGGGAACGCCGCCACGGACGCTCTGCGTCCAGGCCTGACGCGGAGCGTCAGGGGATGCATTCCCACGCAGAGCGTGGGAACGAGCATTCCTCCCTCCCACCATCTTGGTTACAATCACCGCCCTCACCCACTCTCCCAAGGAACCGCCATGTCCGGGCTTGAATTGTTCGCCGCCGCCCTGGGGGTGATCGCTGTCTGGCTGACGGTCAAGCAAAACCCTTGGTGCTGGCCCATCGGCCTGGTGATGGTGCTGCTCTACACCTGGGTGTTCTTCGACGTAAAACTCTATTCCGACATGCTCCTGCAAGTGGTCTACGCCGCCCTGCAACTCTACGGCTGGTGGCAGTGGACCCGCGCCGGTGAGGTCGCGCAGGGTCGCCAGGTCACCAGCCTGGGCTGGTCCGCGATCATGGTCAGCCTCACCGTCGGTGCCGTGTTCAGTGGCCTGCTCGGCGCCGCCATGGCCCACTGGACCGATGCCGCGCAACCCTGGCTCGACGCCGCACTCACCGGTTTCAGCCTGGTGGCGCAAATGTGGATGGCGCAAAAACGCGTGCAATGCTGGCCGCTGTGGATCGCCGTGGACGTGATCTTCGTCGGCCTGTTCCTCTACAAAGGCCTCTACCTTACCGCCGCGCTGTATGCACTGTTCACCGCGATCGCCGTACAAGGCTGGCGTGAATGGCGCGCCGACCCGGCGTTGCACGCATGAAAGTGGTGGTACTGGCCGGCCCCGAATCCAGCGGCAAAAGCTGGCTGGCCGCGCAACTGCACGCCCGTTTCGGTGGGTTGATGGTGGGTGA
>NZ_VBVZ01000330.1 GCF_005863185.1 Pseudomonas edaphica | reverse complement strand
GCTTTTTTGCACTGGTCAAACACCGGCCTCATGGTTATAACTTAACGCCTAGCCAAAGTGACACCCCCCGCACGCTGGCGTTGTGAGTGTTGCCTATGCCGATGCAAGCCGTTCGCCCGAAAATACTAGGCTTTATCAGTGAGCAGGCGTCGGCTTGGCTGGTGGCATTGGTGGTGTTATTGGCAGGTGGAGCGCTGACGGTCATCGTCGCCTGGGCGGCCGCCGACCTCTACAAACAGCAAGTGCGCCAGCGTTTCCAGTTATTGGTCAACGAGCGCTACACCCGCCTTCAGGAGCGGTTCGAAGACCAGGAGCAACGCCTGGCCAGCCTGCAGCGTTTCTTCGTCAATTCCAGTGACGTGTCCCGCGCCGAGTTCGATGGTTTCGCCAAGCCTTTGCTTCTGCGCGCCCGCGCCTATGCCTGGGCGCCGCGTATATTTCGCGAACAGCGCAACGCTTTTGAACAGGAAATCTCGCGTCAGCGTGGTACACCTTTCGCCATTAGAGAATTGAACACTTCGGGTGAACTGGCGCCGGCGCCCGAGCGCGACGAGTATGTGCCGGTGCTGTACAGCCAGACCCAAAGCTTGCTGGGTTCGCCCTTGGGGTTCGATCTGTTGGCCCAGCCACTGCGTCGTTCGGTGCTTGAGCGGGTGCAGAAAAGCGGCCGGCCTGCGGTGTCCCAGCCCATGCAGTTGGTGGGCGTAGAACCGGCTTATGCCGCCGGCGTCTTGTTGGTGGCGCCCGTGAGCAAACCCGTCGACACCGAGCCCCATGGTTATGTGATGGCAGTGATCAGCATGCGCCAACTGGTCGCCGATGGTTTGCCCAAGCCCAGCCGCGACAACCTGGTGATGCAGATCGTCGACACTTCCGACACGCAGCAGCGCGTGCTGTACGCGTCCAGCAACGCGGTGGGCGACAGCGGCCTTGTTGCCACGCGTCGTCTCACCCTCGGCGACCATGTGTATGCCTTGAGCGTTCGCGCCAGCCAGGTGTTCGACCAGGCCAATCACTCGTCGATGCACACCATACTGGCAATGGGCGTGCTCCTCAGCCTGCTGCTCAGTGCGTTGCTGTATGTGTTGGTCAGCCAGCGCCAGCGCGCGCTCAAGCTGGTGGAACAACGCACGCAGCAGTTGCACCTGCGTGAGCAGGAGCTTCGCGCAGCCCACGGGCAATTGCGCAGTGTGCTGAACGCCGCCACCCATGTTGCGATCATTGCCACTGACCTGCGGGGTGTGATCAACACCTTCAATGCCGGTGCCGAGAAAATGCTCGGGTTCAAATCCGAGGCGGTGGTGGGGCGACTGACCTTGGAAAGCCTGCATCTGGCCCTGGAACTCGAAGCGCGCGCGGCCAGTTTGAGCGTGGCCTTGGGCAAGCGTATTCCGGCGAGCCAGGCGATGCTGGTGGAAAGCCCGGACAATCTGCACGAGGCGCGCGAGTGGACATTACTGCGCGAGGATGGCCGCTACCTGACGGTGAATATGCTCACCACCGTATTGCTGGACGACTACGGCCTGTGGATCGGGCACCTGGCGATCTACATGGATGTGACCGAACAAAAACGCGCCTACGAGGCGTTGGCCGCGCGCGACCGACTACTCAAAAAGCTCAGTGCCCACGTGCCTGGCGGGATTTTTCAGTTCACCCTCGAACCCAAGGGGAAGGGGCGTTTCATCTATGCCAGCGATGGTATGCGCGATATCTATGAAATCGACACGGGCGTACTGCAGCAAGACGCGGACAAGGTGTTCGAACGCATTCATCCGCAAGACGTGGAGCGTGTGCGCCTGTCGATTCGGCTGTCGGCGCTGCAGTTGAGCCATTGGCGCGAAGAGTACCGGGTGGTGTTGCCGCAACGCGGCCTGCGCTGGATTCGCGGCGAAGCCACGCCGGAGGAGTTAACCGGCGGTGGCACGTTGTGGCATGGCTACGTGTCGGATATCTCCGATCTGAAGCGGGTCGAAGAGGAGCTGCGTGCGCTGTCGATTACCGACTCGCTGACGGGCATTCATAACCGCCGTTATTTTCAGGATCGCCTCAAGGCCGAGATGCTGCGGCTCAACCGAACCAAGGGCACATTGTCGTTGATCATGCTCGATATTGATCACTTCAAGCGCATCAATGACCAGCACGGGCATGCGGTGGGCGATGGGGTGTTGCAGGAAGTGTGCAAACGCATCGGCCGGCGCTTGCGCCGCACGGATGTGTTTTGTCGTTTGGGCGGCGAAGAGTTTGTGGTGCTGTGCCCGCATACCGATGCCGAGCAGGCTTATAGCCTGGCGATGGAGTTGTGGCAGTCGCTGCGCACCGAACCGATGGAGGTGGTGGGCGTGGTGACCGCCAGCTTCGGTGTGGCCAGTTGGCGGATCGATGAAGGGATTGACGGGCTGCTGCTGCGCGCGGACTCGGCGGTGTATGTGGCCAAGCAGGCGGGCCGTGACCGGGTGGAGGCCGAGCGCTTGCGCGCCTGATCGTTCCCACGCTCTGCGTGGGAATGCCTCTTGTGACGCTCTGCGTCACGCTTTGGGACGCAGAGCGTCCCAGGCTGCGTTCCCACGCGGAGTATGGGAACGATCAATTACAAAACGGGCGCTGCGGCTGTCAGCTTCGGCTGGCGATACAGGTCCAGCAGCACCTGATCGAGCACCGAAGAAGCCCCCCATGGCTTCGAATCGTTGAGTATCGCCACCACCACCCAGGTGTTGCCATTGTTGTCGCGGCTGAACCCGGCAATGGCGCGCACGGTGTTCAAGGTGCCGGTCTTGACGTGAGCCTCACCGCGCAGAGCCGTGGTTTTCAGGCGTTTGCGCATGGTGCCATCGGTGCCGGCAATCGGCAGCGAACTGATGTATTCCGCCGAGTACGGGCCTTTCCACGCCGCTTGCAGCATGGCCGCCATTTCGCGGGCGCTGACGCGTTCGGCGCGGGACAGGCCGGAGCCGTTCTCCATCACCAGGTGCGGCGCGGTGATGCCTTTTTTCGCCAGCCACTGACGCACCACGCGTTGCGCGGCCTTGGCGTCGTCGCCATCGGCGTCGTTGCGGAACTGCGCGCCCAGGCTCAGGAACAACTGCTGGGCCATGGTGTTGTTACTGTATTTGTTGATGTCACGGATGATTTCCGCCAGGTCCGGCGAGAACGCACGAGCCAGCACTTTAGCGTCCTTGGGCACTGGTGCCTGGATATCACGGCCCTGGATGGTACCGCCCAACTCCTGCCAGATCGCACGCACGGCGCCGGCGGTGTAGGTGGCGTGGTCGAGCAGCGACAGGTAGGTCTGCGAGCTGCACCCATCGCCCAACTGGCCGCTGACCGTCACGGTCACGCTGCCATCGGCGGCGGTCACCGGGCTGTAGCGCACATCGCCGGTGCATTGCTTGGCGTTGGAGACTTTGACCTGGTTGTCGATGCGGATGCTCGCAATCGGCGGCTCGACCGAGACGATCACCCGGCCCGAGTCATTGCGGGTGACAAAGCGCAGGGCCTTGAGGTTGACCAGCAGGGCGTCCGGCTTGACCAGGAACGGCTTGTTCTCGTCGTTGCCGTCGTCATTGAATTCAGGCAATTGCGGCTGATTGAAGAAACTGCGGTCCAGCACCAGGTCGCCGGTGACTTGCTGTACGCCATTGGCGCGCAGGTCACGCATCAACAGCCAGAGTTTTTCCATGTTCAGCTTGGGGTCGCCGCCGCCCTTGAGGTAGAGGTTGCCGCGCAACACGCCACCGCTGAGGGTGCCGTCGGTGTAGAACTCGGTCTTCCACTGGTGGTTGGGGCCGAGCATTTCCAGGGCCGCGTAGGTGGTGACCAGCTTCATGGTGGAGGCCGGGTTAACCGAAACATCAGCGTTGAACACGGTCGGCGTGCCGGGCCCGGTGAGGGGCAGCATCACCAACGACAGCGAAGTATTGGGTATTTTGGCTTTCTGCAGTGCCTGCTGAACATTTGGCGGCAGGCTGTTGTTGATCGGCGCGGCGGTGACGGAAAAAGCCAGAGGTAGAAGAAAACCGGCAAAGAGTACTGAACGAAAAGAGTTGATCATAAGGAATAAAACCCTACTGCTGAGAAGGGTGAAAAAGGTGAGGGGTATGGAAGAAAATCACTCATTGGTCACGAAAGTGTCGGCATTATGCCCCAAGGTGGATCCAGTTGTAGCTGAACGATAGCGGGTATTTCGGGTTTTTTTGCAGACCAATGGCCGCCCGTCCCATAGAGTCGGGCAAAGGTCGGCTTAAACTGCTAAAGTGCCGGCCGTTATTACTTAAGAGGATTGTTCCAATGGCGACTAACCGTTCCCAGCGTCTGCGCAAAAAACTGTGCGTTGATGAATTTCAAGAGCTGGGTTTCGAACTGAACCTGGACTTCAAAGAAGACCTGAGTGAAGAAGCTACCGATGCTTTCCTCGAAGCATTCATCAAAGAAGCCATGGAAGCCAATGGTCTGGGCTATGTCGGCGGCGATGACTTCGGTCTGGTTTGCCTGCAGAAGCGTGGCTCGGTCAACGAAGAGCAACGCGCAGCTGTTGAAAGCTGGCTCAAAGGCCGCAGCGAGCTGAAAAGCGCTGAAGTCAGCCCACTGCTGGACGTGTGGTATCCGGAAAAGCCGATCAACGCGGCTAAGTGATACTAAAAAAACGGCGACCCTCGGGTCGCCGTTTTTTTATGCCTTGCGCCAATTCAGAATCAACAGCGTCAACACCCCCGCCACAATCCCCCAGAACGCCGAGCCGATGGAAAACAGCGTCAAGCCAGACGCGGTGACCATAAAGGTGATCAGCGCCGCTTCCCGCTCCTTGGGCTCATTCATGGCGATACTCAAACCATTGATGATCGAGCCAAACAACGCCAGGGCCGCAATCGACAGCACCAGTTCCTTGGGCAACGCTGCGAATAACGCCGCCAAGGTGGCGCCGAACACCCCGGCGATCCCGTAGAACACCCCGCACCAGACGGCCGCGGTGTAGCGCTTGTTGCGGTCTTCATGGGCATGTGGCCCGGTGCAGATGGCTGCACTGATGGCCGCCAAGTTGATGCCGTGGGAGCCAAAGGGCGCCAGCACCAGCGAGGCCAGCCCTGTTGCGGTGATCAACGGCGAGGCGGGTACGGTATAGCCGTCAGCGCGCAACACGGCGACGCCGGGCATGTTTTGTGAGGTCATTGCCACCACAAACAACGGGATACCGATGCTGATGGTCGCCGCCAGCGAGAAGTGCGGCGTGGTCCACACCGGTGTTGCCACTTCCAGGTGGAAACCGCTGAAGTCCAGCAAACCCATCAGCCCTGACAACAGGGTGCCGATTACCAGCGCGGCCAGTACTGCATAACGCGGCGACAGGCGCTTGATGATCAGATAGGTGAAAAACATCCCCAGCACCAGGCCAGTGCGATGTTGCGCGGCGACAAAAATCTCGCTGCCGATCTTGAACAGAATCCCCGCCAGCAAGGCGGCCGCCAATGAGGCGGGGATGCGCTTGACCAGTTTTTCAAAGCTGCCGGTCAGCCCGCAGAGCGTGACCAGCACCGCGCAGGTGATGTAGGCGCCGATGGCCTCGCCGTAACTTACTCCACCCAGGCTTGTGATCAGCAGCGCGGCGCCGGGCGTGGACCAGGCAATGGTGATCGGCGTGCGATAGCGCAACGACAGGCCGATGCTGCACACCGCCATGCCGATAGAGATCGCCCAGATCCACGAAGAAATCTGCGCCGTGGTCAAACCGGCTGCCTGGCCGGCCTGGAACATCAGCACCAGGGAACTGGTGTAGCCGGTCATCATGGCAATGAAGCCGGCGACGACGGCCGACGCAGAAGTGTCGGCCAATGGGCGCAAGGGCGCTTGAGTGGCGTCGGTCATGGCGAGGTGTTCCTTTTACCTGGGAAAAAGCGAATTCAAGCCTAAACTCAAACGTAACCACTCATTGCAATACAGCCGCCGCCGCAAATAGCCGTACAGTGTGTTGGCGCACTGGGTTGTGTACAATGTGCCCTGTTTTTAGGTGATACTTGCCAGCAACACGCTGTTGACGTATTACCGTTAATTCGCCGCCGTTCTCCAAACCCCGAGTGCCCATGAACGAACAGTTGCAACCTCTCAAGAAACAACCGCGAGCCGGCAAGGCTGGTCGCAGCGGAACCCAGGACGATATCGTCTATGCGCATATCTTCGAGGCGATCCTCGAACAACGCCTGGCGCCCGGTACCAAATTGAGTGAAGAAGCACTGGGCGAAATCTTCGGCGTCAGCCGCACCATCATCCGCCGCGCGCTCTCGCGCCTGGCCCATGAAGGCGTGGTGCTGCTGCGGCCCAATCGTGGTGCGGTGGTGGCAAGCCCGAGTGTAGAAGAGGCGCGCCAGGTATTTCTCGCCCGGCGGCTGGTGGAGCGGGCGATCACTGAGCTTGCGGTGCAGCACGCCACGGCCGAGCAACTGGCCGAGTTGCGCCAGATGGTCAACGATGAGCGCGACAGCTTTTCACGGGGTGATCGCGGTGCCGGTATCCGCCTCTCCGGCGAATTCCACTTGAAGCTCGCCGAAGCGGCGAAGAATGCACCGCTGATCAGCTTCCAGCGCAGCCTGGTGTCGCAGACCTCGTTGATCATCGCCCAGTACGAAAGCGGCAACCGCTCGCACTGTTCCTACGATGAGCACACCCAACTGATCGATGCGATCGAAGCACGCGACGCGACGCTGGCAGTGAATTTGATGATGCACCATATGGATCACATCGACAGCAAGCTCAACCTCGACGAGGAAAGCGCGTCGGATGATTTGCACGCGGTGTTCTCGCATTTGCTGCAGACCAAGAAGCCAGGGCGTTCTTCAGTCAAACTGTGATGTTCCAGGTTCGCCTGGGACTAAAAATGTGGGAACCGGGCTTGTGTGGGAGCTGGCTTGCCTGCGATAGCATCAC
>NZ_VBVZ01000032.1 GCF_005863185.1 Pseudomonas edaphica | reverse complement strand
CCCTACAGCCCCAACGACAAACCGGCCAGCGAAGATCACACCTATGAACTGTTCGACGACCAGCAAAGCGCCCTCGCCCCGCCCAACGGTCAAGGGCAATACATGGCGCTGCGTTTTGATCAGGCATTGCGTGGGCTCAAGGTCGGCGCGCCGGTGGAATTTCTTGGGGTCGAGTTCGGCAAAGTGGTGTCGATCAACCTGGACTTCGATGCCAAAAAACGCAGTTTCCCGATCAACGTCGGCATCGTGATTTACCCGCAATTGCTCGGCGAAGCCAACACCAAGCTGCTCAAGGCCACCAACCATGACCCTAACGATGAAGCAGGCGGCGTGCGCCTGATCGGCACCTTTATCGAAAACGGCCTGCGCGCTCAGGCCCGCAGCGGCAACCTGCTGACCGGCCAGCTGTACATCGCCCTGGATTTTTTCCCGAAAGCCGACAAAGTCACGTTTGACCCGAACCTGCGCCCGGTCAACATTCCGACCATCCCCGGCAATCTGGAACAGTTGCAGGAGAAACTCGAAGGCATCGTCAACAAGGTCAACCAACTGCCGATGGAGCGCATCGCCGGCAACCTCGACGGCAGCCTGGTTGAGCTGCGCAAAAGCCTTGCCCAGTTCAACGCCAAGACCCTGCCTGGCGTGCAGAGCACCCTGGGTGACGTGAGCAAGACCTTGCAGTCGGCCAACTCAACCCTGGCCGAAGACTCGCCGCAGCGTGAACAACTGACCCAGACCCTGGATGAACTGGCACGCATGTCGCGCTCCTTGCGCGAACTGTCGGACTACCTGGGCCGGCATCCGGAATCGCTGATCCGCGGTCGCCCTGACAACGCCGCGCCAACAGACCTGCAAGGGCCGCCGCGCAAATGACCATTGGAGCCGCCATGACCTTTCCCTTGAAACTTACCCTGGTCGCCGCGCTGGTGCTGCTCGCGGCCTGTCGCAGTGAGCCGATTGCGTTCCACACTCTCACCCCGGTGCACTGGAATAACAGCACTCAGGCACAGGCCAGCGATATCCGCATTGAAAGCATCAGCGTGCCGCCCCAGGTCGACCGCGCACAAATCGTGATTCGCCAGGGCGACAGTGGCGTGGCGATCCTTGAAACCCAATGGTGGGCCGCAACCCTGGCCGATGAGCTGAAAAGCGCGCTGGTGGATCAACTGGCCAACAGTCACGCCCGGCAGCCCCTGTCGTTGCGCCTTGAAGTGCAGCGATTTGACTCGGTGCCGGGCCAGTACGCGCTGCTCGATGTGCGCTGGCGCCTGCGGTCCACAAGCGGGGGAGATGCCGCACCGCTGACTTGCCGCACCACCTTGCAGACACCCGCAGGCCCGAGCATTGACGACCTGGTGGTGGCGCATCAGAACAACCTCAAGCGTTTTGCCGCGTTGGTCAGCAAAACCGCCGACACGTCGCTGAAAGCGTGCCCGACTGCGCCGTAGCGAGACAGTCAGATCAGTGTGGGAGCTGGCTTGCCTGCGATAGCATCACCTAAGTTTGACTGATAGACCGAGGTGCCTGCATCGCAGGCAAGCCAGCTCCCACGTAAGCCAGCTCCCACACACACCAGCTTCTACAGGAAAGCTGGCCCATTATCAGGCCAGTAGCCCCATCGACTTGGCACGGGCCACCGCTTGAGTCCGGCGCTCTACACCCAGTTTGCTGTTGATATGGCTGGCGTGGGTTTTCACCGTGTGCAGGGAGATAAACAACTGATTGCTGATTTCCTGGTTCGAACACCCCTGGGCGATCAGTTGCAGCACCGCCAGTTCGCGGACGCTGAGGGTTTCCTGGCCGGACGGTACTTGGGCGTCAGCTACAACCGGCAACAGCACCAACAAACTCTGGTTCAGCAAGCCATGAGCCTCCCGGCCAAGCTGCTCACGCATCCAGTCCGGATAACTCTCCAGCAGCCGCTGAAAGGGTTGCAACGCCCCACCGGCGCCCGCCTCAAGGGCGCGGGCCAATACTTGCCGGGCCTGGTCTTGCTGCCCACACTCCAGCAGCAACTGCACCTGCTGGGTCAGGGCCATTAGGGCAATCATTTGCCGCCCACTGTTATGCGCTTGCTGAGCCAGCTCCTCGAGGCGTTGCAACGCGGCGGCCGGCTGATGACGGGTGGCGTCCAGCGCAGCCTGTTGCAGCTCGATATGTTGTGGCAAGTGCGGGTGAAATTCCGGCGCTGCTGCTGCGTGTTCACCGTTGTAGGTTTGCCCCAGCCGGGTCAACCAGGCATCTGCCAAGTCAGTGCGGCCTTGAGCCAGCCACAGCTCGCATTTGATCAGGGTGATCATCGCCAGGTAGTAGATCGGCGGCACATCCCAGATGTGCATCAAGCGCTCAGCTTCGGCAAGCTCGGCAAACGCTGTGGGAAAGTCCCCACGGCGCCCTTCAAAGCTGGCAATTACACAATGCCCGATCAGCACGCTGATATCCCGGCAGGCGCGGGCTTCGTTCAGACCCGCGCGTAAACGGACAAGGCCGGCCTCGGGCTGATAGCGCACCAGCAGCAGATAGCCCTCGTACAGCGACAACCGCGCGCGCACCGCGTACAGCCGCTGCGGCGCCAAGCCATGCAGACGTTGCAGCCCCTGGCGCACTTCGTCCAGGGAACGCAGGATTTCGCCCCGCGCCTGCAACACCCGCGCGCGATCGTAATGGGCCAACGCCTCGAACAGCGGGTTACCGACGCGCTGCGCCAGCTCCAGGGATTCGCGATTCAGGCCACGGGCACGCCACAAGTCGGCATCGACGATGGCCAGGTTGGACAAGGTCGACAGGCACATCAGGCGTTGGCCATAACGTTTTTGCGGCAAGCTTTCCAACGCTTCGCTGCAGTAGCGCAACGTCAACTCACGATCACCTCGGCCACGGGCGATAATCCCGCTCAGCGCCAACCATTGGGCCAGCATCGACTTTTGCGCAGTGGCCGACGGCGCCGGCAGGAAGCGGCTGAGGTAACCGGACAGTTCCTCGGCCGCATCCAGTTGGCAGGCCAGCCCCAATGCCCAGCTGTAGAGCACGATCAAACGCGGCGTGCTGATCAGCAGGCTGTCGGGCAAGTCCATCTTCCAGCGCAGCAGCATGCCGACGTTCTGCTCGGCCAGCAGTTGCTCCTCCGACAGGTTCTGCACCAGGTTCGCCGCCACATCCAGGTGACCGGCGCGCAATGCCTGTTCCACCGCCTCATCGATCAAGCCCTGGGTGTTGAACCAGCGGCAGGCACGCAGGTGCAGGCTGGCAATCGGCACGGTGGCACTGCTTGCACGGCGGGTACGCAGCAGGTCGGAAAACAGATGGTGGTAGCGATACCAGTGGCCCTGCTCATCGAGCGGCACCAGAAACACTTGGTGGGCCTGTAAATAACCGAGGATATGCGCGCTGTCGTGGGCTTCGCGCACGGCGTCGCACAGCTCACTGCAAAAACGATCCTGAGGCGCAGTGTCGTAGAGGAAGGCTTGAACTTCTGCTGGCAGGCAATCAATGACTTCTTCGAGCAAGTAGTCGCGGATCAGCCCTTCGCCACCGTGCAAATGTTGTGGCAACGCGGCCTCATTGCCGGCTTCGGAAAGGGCCAGCAACCAGAAGCGCAGGCCAGCCACCCAGCCCTCGCTGCGACGAATCAGGTTGTCCAGGGCTTCGCCGCGCAACGAGCTGCTGTGCCTATCGAGTACGGCCAGCGATTCGTCGTGGGTCAGGCGCAGGTCTTGTTCGTGCAGCTCCAGCAGGTGGCGCGAGAGTCGCAGCCGCGCCAGGTGCCAGTCCGGGCGCTGGCGGCTGGTGACCAAAACCAGCAGCCCATCGGGTAAATGATTGAGGAAAAATTGCAGGCAGCGTTCCAGCACCGGGCCTTGGGCCAGATGGTAGTCATCCAGCACCAGCAGCAAGGGCGCATGTGTAGACAGGTGCAGCGTCAGCTCGTCGAGCAAGCCGTCGAGCCATTCTTCAAAGGCAAAGGGTTGGTGACGCTGACGCATTTTCAGCAGGCCCAGGGATTGGGCGCCGAGTTGCGGGAAGTATTGCTGCAAGCCGTCGAGCAAGCGCTCAAGGAAGCGGCCGGGGTCGTTATCCCGTGGGCTCAGGCCCAGCCACAGGCTTTGCCAATGCGCCGGCAGACTCTGACAAAACTCCACCGCCAACGAACTCTTGCCGAACCCGGCCGGGGCGCTCACCAGCAACAGTCGTCCCGCAAGGCCAGCACTCAGGCGTTCGCACAGGCGAGGGCGCAGCACGTAGCCGTCAGGCAGCGGTGGCCTGTAGAAACGCGCTTCCAGGGTCGGAATCACCGCGCTCGCAGGCCCTTGGATTCGGGACAGATCAGTCATCGCCGGGCTCTTGTAGAAGGCTGTTGTCGGCATTGCAGATGTCCGCAGACTAGCGGTAAAAGCGGCGGGTTTGTAGATCTTTGCGGCATTTGCCTGAAAAAGAACTGCGACAAAAAATATCCCCACATAAAAAAGCCCCGAACCAGTCGGGGCTTCACGCTGAGGGTGCGGCCTCAGTTAAAGCAACTTAGCGAACCCCATCCTGGCGCAAGGCCGCCGGGGAGAAGTCTGCGGTGGAAGCGGTGAAACCGAAGTCATAGGCCTGCTTCTCTTCGTTCTTCATGCCCAGGGCCAGGTAGCGGCCGGACTGCAGGTCGTAGAGGGTTTCGATGGCGTACCACGGCACTTGCTTGTCGTAGTAGTTCTCGGCATGGGCTTCGGCGACGCGCCACAGTTGGCCACGACCGTCATAGTGGTCGATGACCGCCGCTTGCCAGGTGTCTTCGTCGATGAAGAAATCACGCTTGGCATAGATGTGGCGCTGGCCTTCCTTCAAGGTCGCAACCACGTGCCAGACGCGGCGCAGCTCGTAGCGAGCCAGGTCCTGGTTGATGTGGCCGGCCTTGATGATGTCGGCGTACTTGAGCTTCGGATCGTCGATCTTGTAGCTGTTGGAGGCAATGTAGATTTCTTTCTTGCCTTCGAGCTTCCAGTCGTAGCGATCCGGGGCACCGTTGTACATGTCGAGGTTGTCGGAGGTACGCAGGCCATCGGCGGCGGTACCTGGCCCGTCATAGGAGACTTGCGGCGCCCGGCGCACACGGCGCTGGCCGGCGTTGTAGACCCACGCCGAACGCGGCTCTTTCACCTGGTCCAGGGTTTCGTGCACCAGCAGCACGCCACCGGCCAGACGCGCCGGTGCAGTCACTTGCTGCTTGAAGTAGAACAGCACGTTGCCCGGGTTTTTCGGGTCGTAGTCCTTCATTTTGTCGCGGAACACGAACTGATCGCGGAAGTACACCAGGCTGAACGAGCCATTGGTTTGCGGCGTGGCCTGGGTTACCAGGCGGGTCACGCTGCCACCGCGATAGCGGGTGATGTGGTTCCAGATGACTTCCACGCCGCTTTTGGGAATCGGGAACGGAATCGCGGTTTCGAAGTTTTCCAGGCCGTTGCCGCCGGACACCAGGTTGGTGCTGGTGGCGTTCTTCTTGATCGAGGCAAACACATCGGCCGGCACGGTAGCGCCGCGATGGGTCGGGTAGACCGGCATCTTGAAAGTGTCCGGGTAGCGCTTGAACATCGCGTACTGCCCCGGCGCCAACTTGTCTTTGTACTGCTCGACGTTCTGCGCGGTGATGGTGAACTGCGGCTGTTCGCTGGCATACGGGTTGGCCAGGAAGCCACGGGCATCCACGGCGCCGGCGTTGGTAGGCAGCGGCGACCATTTAGGAATGGTGCCGGCCGCGTTACCGGCCATTTCAGCGCCCATCGGCGTCAGGGTCGTGCCCAACTTGGCGGCTTCATCCGCCGAGACTGCCGCCATGACGTTGCTCGCCAGGATCGACAGCCCAAGCACACCCACGTGCAACAGACTTTTAGTTATTTTCATGTTCTGGTTCTTCCTGAAAACAGACTGCTTAAAGAGGTTGTGCTTAGAAGTTCACGCCGGCGCTCAGCGCGATGAAGTCACGGTCATCCACGGTGGTGAACTTGCCACCAAAGAAGTTGGTGTAGTTGAGGCTGACGGTGTAGGTGTTCTGGTACTCGGCATCCACACCCAGGCTGACGGCCTTGCGACCTTCTTCAAAGTTGCCGCCAGGGCCAGGCGAATAACCTTTGACGTCATGGGACCAGGCCACGTTGGGCTTGAGGTTCACACCGGCAAACACATCCGGGTATTCCCAAATGGCCCGGGCGCGATAACCCCAGGACGTGGCGGTGGTGTAGCCGTCGTTGTTGCAATTGGTGTTCAGGCCGGACGCATTGGGCAGGCCTGCGCCGTTGGCTGTCGAATTGTTAAGCGCATTGCAGAAGCCGCCGGGTAGCGTGCCAGGGCCGAAGACCGGATCACGGCCATAACGTGCCTGGTTTTTGCTCTCCAGGCCGCCCACATGGGTCACGCCGATTTCGCCCACGGTTGTCAGGCGAGAAGCGCCCATGACCTGGTCGAAGAAGTGCGTGAAGGTGGTCTGGAACTGGGTCACTTCCTTACGGTTGTAGCCGTGCAGGTCCTGGCCCGGTGTGCCCTTGAGCACCGATGCATTGCCAAAGCCCGGAATCGGCGTGACGCCCGCGTACAGGATATCGGTGGTGCTCAGTTGCACCGGCGCGTTTGGCCGGTAGCTCAATTCACCACTCCAGGCGGTGCCGGTAGGCAGCGTGGTGGAGAAGCTCAAGCCGTAGAGGCGGATATCTTCCGGGTACTCAACAAAGTACTGGGAGCTGCCTGCCACGATCAACGGACGCAAAGCCGCCAGCGGCCCCAGCGGACGGGTGTAGGCCGAGTTTGGCGCGCCGGTGGCGCTGAAGATCGGCGCACGGCTGTGATAGTTCATGAAGTACGCACCGAACTCCGTGTCCAGCGGCTCGAAGTTGTAGTGCATGGCCACGCCGAACTGGCCGCTGTCGCGTGCATCACGGTCACCGCCGCGACGTACCAGCACACCTTCGTTGTTCACGTCCACGCCCAGGGCGTTAAGGGTGGGCAAGGCCGCGCCAGGGATGGTGGAGCGCTTGTTCAGCACCCGCAGGTTATTGCTGCAACCATCCGAGATGACGTCCGGCTGGGAGAAGAATGTGCCGCAGTTATCGGTGACGGTCTGGTCCCACTCCAGCTGATAAAACGCTTCGGCCGAGAGGTTATCGGTCAGCGTCTGCGAGACGTAGAACATGTTGACCGGAATCAACCCTTCCTTGATCTCGGCGCCCGGACGACGGAACGCGGACACGTCGATCGGGTTGATGGAGTTGATACCGCCACCAATGAAGGTGCTTTCACCCCAGCTCACTACCTGCTTGCCAAACCGCACGTTACCCGGCTGATCGGCGATGGTGTAGTTGTGGTAGATGAAGGCATCGAGGATCTGCCCACCGGAAGACTTGGCGCCCTCTTTGCGGTTGTTGTTGCTGACGTTCTTGAAGTCCAGGTCTTCGTTTTGCAGCGCGAAGTCATACCAGTACTTGCCACGCACAAAGATGCCGGTGTCGCCATATTTCAACTCAAGGTCATGGATACCCTTGAAGATCTTCGAGAAGGAGTCGCCCTTGTCGAAGTTCAAGTGGCCGTCATCGGAGGTCTGCGACAACCCCCTGCCACCGTTGTTGGCACCGATCAGGTCTTTATTGCGACCGGCAGTCGACCAGCTCGCCCCCACCGACAGGGATGAGTCGAAGCTGCCTTCGATTTCACCGATGTTGAAACTGACGCCGAATGCGGGCCCGGCGAGCGTAGAAGCGAGACTGACGGCCAGGGGCAGTCTTGCCCGGCGCCAGAACTGGTTTACTGAGGTCATCGACGCTACTCCATGTGCATTATTGTTATGGCAGTGAGTTCTTTCTTCTGGATGCATGTAACGGCCGGAATACAACGATCCCAATGCCGAACGGCAACCGGGCCCCCATGGCCCGCAGCGCAACATCCGTGAAAAACTCTGAGTGGGACTATAGCCAGCAGGGGGTAGCGCTTGATCCCTCTAAAGTGTGATTTGCATCACCAACCTGTCTGCCACAACCCTTTCGCCACGCCGACGAAGGCCGGCGCGGGAAGGATGGCTGAAAATTCTGAAATCACAAGTGAAGCCGCGAGTTAGAGCATTGCCGCGCCCGAACGGGCGCGGCGAAGGGGGTCAGAGCGTGGACAGGAACGTACTGTTGTTGGCCTGCCACTCGATGATGTCAACGCGGATACGTTTTTTGTCGAGTTTGCCGACACTGGTCTTGGGAATTTCAGTAACAACGGCGATCTGGCTTGGAATCGCCCACTTGCTCAAGTGCCCCAACTCCACGAACGGCTTGAGGTGCTCCTTAAGCTCTCGGGCACCTATCACATGGCCATCACGCACCACCAGCAACGCAAACGGGCGCTCGCCCCATTGCGGGTCGGCGATGCCCACCACCGCTACTTCGCGTACCGCCGGGTGACGGCTGACCAGATCTTCGAGGGCCAATGACGAAATCCACTCGCCGCCGGTCTTGATCACGTCCTTGATGCGGTCGCGAATATCGATCACGCCAAACGCGTCCAGGGTGGCCACGTCACCGGTGTGCATCCAGCCGCCTTCCCACAGTTCGGCGCCCTTTTGCGGCTCATTGAAATAACCTTCACTGAGCCACGGCGCACGCAGCACCAGTTCACCCTGGGACTCGCCGTCGGCGGGCAAAAAGTTGCCGTCGCCGTCGATAATTGCCGCTTCCACCAACGGCCCGGGCACGCCGGCCTTGATGCGGTAGGTGGTGCGCTCGTCTTCGGTGCCGGCCATCAACTCTTCGTTGAGATGGGCGCAGGACACCAGCGGCCCGGTTTCGGACATGCCATACGCGGCCGTCAGCTGAATGCCCCGCGCCTTGGACGCTTCATACAACGTGCGGTTGAGCGCGCTGCCGCCGATGACGATTTTCCAGCCGCCAAAATCCACGTTTTGGGCGGCCTTGGCGTTGAGCACCATTTGCAGGATGGTCGGCACACAGTGGGAGAAGGTGACCTTTTCTTTGCGCCACAGCTCCACCAGGTATTCCGGGTCGTAACGGCCGGGGTAGACCTGCTTCAAACCGAGCATGGTTGCCACATACGGCAAGCCCCAGGCGTGGACGTGGAACATCGGTGTGATCGGCATGTACACGTCGTTGGTGCCCAGCAGGCGCACGCTGTCGACACTGCCCATGATGGTGGCCACGCCCATGGTGTGCAGCACCAACTGGCGATGGGTGAAGTACACACCCTTGGGGTTGCCGGTGGTGCCGGTGGTGTAGAAGGTGGTGGCGACGGAGTTTTCGTCGAAGTCCTGGAAGTCGTACTTGGGGCTGGCGGCCGCCAGCAGGGTTTCGTACTCGCCGACCAGGTTCGGCAACTCGGCAGTCTTGGCGTCAGCGTCGGTGAGCAGCAAGGTCTTGTCGACGGTGGTCAGGTGCCCGGCAATCGCCTGGTAGAGCCCCACGAACTCGCTGTTGACCAGCACAAAGCGGTCCTCGGCGTGATTCATGGTGTAGAGAATCTGTTCCGGCGACAGGCGCACGTTGATGGTGTGGATCACCGCGCCGATCATCGGGATGGCGAACATGCACTCCAGGTAACGGTGGCTGTCCCAGTCCATCACTGCCACGGTGTCACCGGCCTTGACCCCGGCTTGGGTCAGCACATTGGCCAGGCGCGCGACCCGCTCGATCAGGGTTGGGTAGGTGTAACGCAGCTTGTCGCGGTAGATGATTTCCCGGGTCTTCTCGTAACGCGCCCCGGACATCAACAGGCGTTTGATCAACAACGGGTATTGGTAAGCGCCTTCGGCGGGCGGGATAACACGGGTCTGCAACATACGAATCCCTTATCTGACTGCACGGTCTTGGCTAAGACCTGCACTGTAGAGCGCTAATGTTTCAGCCAAATCAGCCAAAGGAATGATTTGCAGCGGCCAATGAATGCTAGCTTTGCGCCACTACTGGAGCCTTATAGCGATTCCCTGTGGGAGCTGGCTTGCCTGCGATAGCGTCGCCTCGGTGCAACTGATACACCGAGGCGCCTGCATCGCGGGCAAGCCCGGCTCCCACAGTGGCCGTGTGTTACCCGTGTGGCTTTATTTCATGCTGGTAAACGCCAACTTCACACCAATGGCAATCAGCACCGCGCCCATGGTCCGATCAAACCAATGCCCCATCCGCGCAAACCCGGCGCGCACGCGCTGCTGGCTGAACAGCATGGCCACCAGGCAGAACCACAACGCCGTCGCCACTGCCAGGTACACACCGTAACCAGCCTGGATCGCCAGTGGCGTGTGCGGATTGATCACCACCGTGAACAGCGACAGGAAGAACAGCGTGGCCTTCGGGTTCAAGCCATTGGTGACGAACCCTGCGGTAAACGCCCCGCGTGGGGTGCGCTCGCCGACTTCACGGTGCAACTCGCCCTCGGCGGGCGGCTTGGCCGGCTGCGCGCGCAAAGCCTTGAAGCCGATGTACAGCAGGTACGCAGCGGCGGCCCACTTCAGCGCGTTGAACAGCACAATGGACTGCGACACGATCAAGCCGATGCCCAGCAGCGAGTACCCCACGTGCAGGAAAATCGCCGAGCCCACGCCCAGCGCAGTCCAGGTGCCGGCGCGACGGCCATGGGTAACACTTTCACGCACCACCACGGCGAAATCCGGGCCGGGGCTGGCCACTGCCAACAAGTGAATCAGGGCTACGGTCAAAAACTCGGCGACGTACATGCTCACTCCATTAAGTAACTGATTATTTCATCTGATAGGCTCGGCAGATTACGCCTTCGAACCTCGTCGCAAAAGGTACAGTTGAGAATGAACAATCGCCGCGCCGTCTTCCTTGATCACCCGTCCCTGGACCTGGGCGACCTCGACCTCAGCGAGCTGCGCAACAGCTTCAGTGATTTGCAGCTGTTCACCGACACCACGCCACAGAATGTGCTTGAACGCGTGCAAGGCGCCCAGGTGGTGATCAGTAACAAGATCCCCCTCAACGCGCAAACCCTGGCGGCCTGCCCTGAGCTCAAGCTGATCCTGGTGTCGGCCACCGGCACCAACAACATCGACCTCGACGCCGCCCGCGCACACGGCATTACCGTGAGTAATTGCCACGGCTACGGCACGCCATCGGTGGCGCAACACACGATCATGCTGCTGCTCAACCTGGCGACGCGTCTGAAGGACTATCAACAGGATGTAACGGCAGGCAAATGGCAACAGGCCAAGCAGTTCTGCCTGCTGGACTACCCGATTGTCGAGCTGGAAGGCAAAACCCTCGGCCTGCTCGGCCATGGTGAACTGGGCGGCGCGGTGGCACGCCTGGCCGAAGCTTTTGGCATGCGCGTGGTGCTCGGCGCCATTCCCGGGCGCCCTGCCCGCGCCGACCGCGTGCCGCTGGATGAGTTGCTCGCACAGGTCGACGCGCTGACCTTGCACTGCCCGCTCAATGAACACACTCGCGACTTTATCGGCACCCGTGAACTGGCACTGCTCAAGCCGGGCGCGTTTATCGTCAACACCGCGCGTGGTGGTTTGATCAACGAACAGGCGCTGGCAGATGCCTTGCGCAGCGGCCATTTGGGCGGCGCGGCCACCGACGTGCTGAGCGTGGAACCACCCGTGAATGGCAACCCGTTGCTGGCCGGCGACATTCCCCGCTTGATCGTCACCCCGCACAACGCCTGGGGCAGTCGCGAAGCGCGCCAGCGTATCGTCGGCCAACTGGCCGAAAACGCCCGAGGCTTTTTCAGCGGTGCCCCGCTGCGCGTCGTCAGTTGATAAACTGCGCCCCTTTTCAAGGAGCAGACTATGGATCCGCGCAGTGAAGTACTGCTTCGTCAGGCCGAACTTTTTCAAGGCAACCTGCTGCTGGTAGGTTTGCCCGCTGACGACTTGCTCGGCCGACTGCCCAATGCCCACGGCTGGAGCTGGCATGCCGGCGATCAGGCCGCACTGGATGCGCGCTTTCCCGAGCGCAGCCAGTTCGGCGTGAACGTGCCCGAACGCGGGTTTGATGCGGCAGTGATTTTCCTTCCAAAATCCAAAGACCTCACCGACTACCTGCTCAACGCCGTGGCCGCACGCTTGCCCGGCGCCGAGCTGTTTTTGGTCGGGGAGAAAAAGGGCGGCATCGAAAGTGCCGCCAAGCAGATGATTCCGTACGGCAAGCCGCGCAAGCTCGACAACGCGCGGCATTGCCAACTTTGGCAAGTCACCGTGGCCAACGCCCCGCAAGCGGTCGAGCTGGAAAGCCTGGCGCAAGTCTTCGAGGTGCCGCTGGCCGAAGGGCCGCTGAAGGTGGTGAGCCTGCCCGGCGTGTTCAGCCATGGTCGGCTGGATCGCGGCACCGAGCTGCTGCTGGAGCACCTGGATAAGCTACCGAGCGGGCATCTGCTCGACTTTGGTTGCGGCGCCGGCGTGCTCGGGGCTGCGGTCAAGCGCCGTTACCCGCATAACAGCGTGACGATGCTCGATGTGGACGCCTTCGCCGCCGCCAGCAGCCGCCTGACTCTGGCGGCCAACGGTCTGGAAGCCGAGGTGTTGACCGGTGACGGTATCGACGCCGCGCCGATGGGTTTGAACGCGATTTTAAGCAACCCGCCGTTCCATGTCGGTGTACATACGGATTATTTCGCTACGGAAAACCTGCTGCGAAAAGCGGCGAAACACCTGGCAAAAGGTGGCGAACTTCGCTTGGTCGCCAACAGTTTCCTCAAGTATCAACCGCTGATCGAAGAGCACTTGGGCGTGTGTGCGATCAAGGCCGAGGGCAATGGTTTTCGCATTTACCGTGCCAAACGCGGCTGAGGGCGATTTGAAAAAGAACGCTTGCCGAATGGGTTTTGCCTAGGCAGAATCCGCTCCGTCCTAGGGGAGTAGTCTCCCACGAGCGCCATGCTCGTCCGGCATACGTCAACATACTTGGTCAACAGACCATGGCGTATGCGACCCAGGAGTCCGCACAGACGGACCGGGGTTTGACAAGACCTATGACACGCACACCTTACCCGGGGCGGGAAGGCTGTACGTGTCATAGCCGTGTCGGCCCGCCCCTGGAAACCTACCTGATGCTGGATTCATTACTCGTTCCTACCGCAATCGTTGCCTTGGCCGAAATCGGCGACAAGACGCAACTGCTCGCGCTCATCCTTGCCGCACGCTTTCGCAAACCCTGGCCGATCATCGCCGGCATTGTCGCCGCGACCCTGGCCAACCATGCGGCCGCCGGTGCCGTGGGGGCCTGGTTCGGCAGTTTCTTCTCGGATGCGGTGTTGCACTGGATCCTCGCAGCGAGCTTCTGTGCCACCGCGCTGTGGACTTTGGTGCCGGACAAACTCGACGATGACGAAGCCAGTACCACGCGCAAGTTCGGGCCGTTCCTGACCACGCTGATTGCGTTCTTCCTCGCCGAAATCGGTGACAAGACCCAGATCGCCACGGTGATGCTGGCGGCGCAGTACCCGGAGTTGTGGCTGGTGATTATCGGCACCACGCTGGGCATGCTGATTGCCAACGTGCCGGTGGTATTGGCGGGGAATTTTGCGGCGGAAAAACTGCCGCTGACTTTGATTCGTCGACTGGCGGCTACGGCGTTTTTCGTCCTGGCGGTGGTGGCGGTGTACAAGGCCATGCAAAGCAGCGGCTGGATCTAAACTCGATGTAAACCTGTGGGAGCTGGCTTGCCTGCGATGGCATCACCTCGGTACACCTTACAAACCGAGTCGCCTGCATCGCGGGCAAGCCCGGCTCCCACACTGGACCGCGTTAACTCAGGACTTTTTGGCCTGCTGGTACAGCGGCATCACCTTCGGAATCGCCGCCTGCAACGAGGCGATTCGGCTGTCGGAGGCCGGGTGAGTGCTCATGAACTCCGGTGTCCCGCCCTGGGAAGCCTTGGCCATCTTGTTCCACAAGGTGATCGCGGCATTCGGGTTGTAGCCGGCGCGGGCCGAAAGCTCCAGGCCGATCAAGTCGGCTTCATTCTCGTTGCCGCGACTGTTGGGCAACGTCAGGCCGTATTTAACGGCAGCATCACCAATCGCCATACTGTCTTGGCCCAACCCCAACAAGGCTGAGGCGCCCTGCTTGGCCATTTCGATACCGTACGCTTTGGACATGGCCTCACGACTGTGCTCGCGCAAGGCGTGGGCGATTTCATGCCCCATCACCGCCGCCAACTCGTCATCGGTCAATTTGAGGTCGTCGATCAGCGCGCTGTATACGAATATCTTGCCGCCTGGCCCGCAGTTAGCGTTGATCTCGTCGCTTTTGATCAGGTTCACTTCCCATTGCCACTGCGCCGCGTCCGGGCGGAACGCCGGTACTTGCACGATCAAACGCTTGGCAATCGCCTGCACGCGCTTGGCGTTGGCACTCGTCTTGTCGACGACACCTTTGCTGCTCGCCTCGCCCAAGGTCTTTTGATAGGACTGGGCATACATCTGGTCGACTTCCTGACTCGACAACAGGCTGTACATGTATTGCTTGCGCTCAACGCCAACGGCACCGCCACTGGTGGTGTTGACCACCTGGCAACCGGCCAGCAGCATCGCTGCACTGAGTACACTTACCACCAATGACTTTTTCATGACGCTCTCCCTGAAATCCTGGCGCGTATCCTAGGCGGTCATGTGTATCTGCGCCAGATACACACGACGTGTAACCACTAACTTTCAGATACATCCCACACACCCACAGCGGCGGCGAACTGCGCGTTTGCGACATCTCGCACTATTTCGCCCGCCAAGCCTTAAGCCTCCAGTGCCCATGGCCGATACAAAAAGGCAGCCCACCTGCCCTGCGCCTGGAGCCTCCATGAAATTCAAGTCGATTCAGTTTTCTGTCGCCGCATTGACCGGGGCCATCGTGCTGAGTGTGGTCGCAGTGCTGGTGCTCTATGCAGTGTTTGCCGGTGCCCGCACCCAGGAGCTGGTGCAGGAGCGAACCCAGGCGCAATTTGATCAGATCATCGAGCAGCGCCTCACCGCTTTGGCGCAAACCCAGGCCACGCTGATTCAGCGCGAACTGGAGGCACCACTGGTGACCGCCAAAGGCCTGGCCACCGCCAATGCCCTGCTGGCGATGAAAGACGCCAAGGGCGAACCCGCGCTGCAGGTCGGCCGCGAGCAATTGATCAACCTGCTGCATGAAACCGTGGTGCGCAACCCGAAAATCCTCGGCGCCTACATCGGCTGGGAGCCCAATGCCATCGACCATAACGACGCTGCCTACGTGAACACCACGATTGTCGGCATGGGCACCGACGGCCGTTTCCTGCCGTGGTGGTACCGCAACGCCGATGGCAGCCTGGGCCTGGATAAGCTCGCTGACGTCAACGATCAGAAGATCCTGTCCACCGGCGTGCGCGCCAGTGAGTACTACCTGTGCTCCAAAGAGAGCAAGAAGCCCTGCGCCATCGACCCGGCGCCTTATAAAGTCGGGAATGCGATGGTGATGCTCGCCTCGTTTATCGAACCGATCATGGTCGACGGCACGTTCCAGGGCATCGTCGGCGCCGACCTGTCGGTGAACTTCATCCAGGACATGCTCACCCGCGCCGACCAGAACCTGTACAACGGCGCCGGCGAACTGGCGCTGATCTCCAGCAACGGTCGCCTGGTGGCCTATACCAAGGACGCCAGCAAGCTTGGCGAAAAAGCCAGCGACCTGCTCGACAGCAACGAGCTGGCCAACCTCGGCCAGTTGAAAGTCGGCGAAGTGCGCTACGACATCGACAAGGAGCACGGGCATATCGAGCTGTTCCTGCCCTTCAACATCGGTCAGGCCGAAGCGCGCTGGACCTTGATGCTGCAACTGCCGCTGAGTGCGGTAATGGCCGACTCGCAGAAGCTGCAAGGCGACCTGCAAGCCCAGCGCAAGACCGACACCTTCGGCATGGCCATGGTCGGCCTGTTGATCGCCGGTATCGGTTTGCTGGTGATCTGGCTGGTGGGCCATGGCATCGCCCGCCCGCTCAAGCAAATGGTGGCCATGCTCAACGATATCGCCCAGGGCGAAGGCGACCTTACCCGCCGCCTCACCAGTGATCGCTCCGATGAGCTGGGCGCGATTGCCAACGGCTTTAATACCTTCCTGATCAAGTTGCAGGGCATGATCACTCAGGTCGTGAGTTCGGTGCAGAAGGTCAGCGACTCGTCGGAACACACCGCCGACATCGCGATTCGCACCAACCAGGGCGTGCATAAACAGATGGTCGAGATCGACCAGGTGGCCACCGCTGTGCACGAAATGACCGCCACTGCGCAAGACGTGGCACGCAACGCCACCCAGGCCGCGCAAGCCGCCAGCCATGCCGACCAGGCCGCAAGCCAAGGCATGCGTATTGTGCGCGACACGTCCACTTCCATCGGCGCGCTGGCTGAAGAAATCGGCAAGGCGGTCGGTGTGGTGCAAACCCTGGCCAAGGACAGCGAAAATATCAACGCGATCCTCACGGCGATTCGCGGGATTGCCGAGCAGACCAACCTGCTGGCGCTCAACGCCGCCATCGAAGCGGCCCGCGCCGGTGAGCAAGGGCGTGGCTTTGCGGTGGTGGCCGATGAGGTGCGCAACCTGGCGCAGAAAACCCAAAAAGCCACCGAAGAAATCCAGACCATGATCCAGCAGCTGCAACAAGGCACGCGGGATGTGGTTCGGGTGATGGAAGACAGCCAGCACCGTACCGACGAAAGCGTGCAGCACGCGGCGAAGGCGGCCGAAGCGCTGGAGACCATTACCCAGGCGGTGTCGGTGATCAACGACATGAACACACAGATCGCCAGCGCAGCCGAAGAGCAGAGCGCCGTGGCCGAGGACATCAATCGCAATGTGATCAATATCGGCCAGGTGGCCAATGAGGTGGCGGGCGGTGCGGATGAGTCCAGCGCAGCGAGTGCGGATCTGACCAAGTTGGCGGAGCAGCAGCGGCGGTTGATCAATCAGTTCAAGGTTTAAGGTTTTCGTAGGTTTTAAGGCTGCTATCGCAGGCAAGCCAGCTCCCACATGTTGAATGTATTCACAAATTCAAATGTGGGAGCTGGCTTGCCTGCGATGAGGCCAGCAAAGCCAACCTCAACCTGGGGTCAGACACTCCGGCCCATTCAACTTCGGATCATTGACCATATTGGCCAACACCCGCTCGCGCAACGCGGCAGGCTCGCTGGCCAACAAGCCCTGCAACACGTGCAGCGGCGTCTCAGGATTCAACCACGCCTCTTGCCCTGCCGCATCCAGAATCAACGGCCGCCGCTGACTCTGTGCGGCCTGGGTCACCACCGCCGTACTCAGCCACACCTGCTCCTGCACCGGATACGCTTCCCAGATCGCCGCAAAAAACAGTGTCGAGCCTTCACCCGGCGTCAGCCAATACGGGCGTTTGCGCTGGGTGCCGCGCCATTCGTAGAAACCGTTGGCCGGCAGCAAACAGCGGCGCTGACGCAAGGCTTCGCGAAACATCGGTTGTTCGGCCAGGGTTTCGGCGCGCGCGTGGGCTGGCGTGCGCGAAAGGTCGGTGAGCCACGGTGGCGTGAGGCCCCAGCGCGCACGGGCCAGGGTGCGCTGGCCTTCGCTCAGGCGCTGGATCAGCACCGAATCATTCGGGGAGATGTTCCACTGGGCCTGCTGGTCGGCCGGGAAGCCCGGCAAGGCAGCAAAGGAAGGGTTCCAGCGAAACAGGGCATAACGTCCACACATGGGGCAACACGACTCTTGGGGTAAACCGACCGACAGCCTAACAGACCAACACGTCGGGGAAGCTGTCGGGTTCATCGCCGGGCATGGGTTGCGCGCCGTTATAGGCCGTAATCAATTCGCGGGCGTAGGCGGCCTGGTCGTTGTCGACTTCCAGGCCCAACAGGCCGAAGATCGGCAACTCGCCGGTCCCACCCAGCAAATGGCGCCCCACCAGGTGCGCCTCGATGCCTTCACTGGCAAGCATCTGTTGCAGCAGCTCGCCCTCCATCAGGTTTTCCGGTTCGTAGATTCGCTGCATGGGGTGTACCTGTTACTCGTTTTCGCTGCGCACGTTCAGCATCCATTCGTCATCATGCACCTGTAGCTCGAAAGTAATCGGCCGGCAGCACACCGGGCAATCCTCTATATATTGCTGATCGCCTCCCGACAGGTCCAGCAACGCCGTGACCACCTCTCCACAATAAGGACATTCGTACGACTCCTCTTCCATCGCGGTCTCCCAGGTGACTTGTGCGTATAATCGCCGGTCTATTTACAGGGCTATTCACGGCAGAGCCAATATTGCGGCCGCACCCTGATATTTCCTTTACTTACCCTAGCCGTTTCTAACAAGAGAGCATGATGGGCGAATTCGATACCATCCGACCTTACAACGACAGCGAAGTCCCGGCCGTGCTGGCGCGCCTGTTCAGTGACAAGGCCTTTCTGGACATCCTGACTCACTTTCGCTTCCCGCGCTTTGCCGGCGCCCTGGGCTGGCTGCTCAAGCCGATGATCGCCCGCAAACTGCGCCGTGAATTTGCCGGCGTCACCACCGTGGCCACGCTGCAGGACAAAGTCGAGTACTACGTCGATCACACCATAGATCGGGCGACCGACGGCGTGACTTATACCGGCGTCGAGCAGCTCAAGTCCGGCACCGCCTATCTGTTTCTGGCCAACCACCGCGATATCGTGATGGACCCGGCCTTCGTCAACTATGCCGTGTACCACGCCGGCCTGCCGACGCCACGCATCGCCATCGGCGACAACCTGCTGCAAAAGCCGTTTGTCAGCGACCTGATGCGCCTGAACAAGAGCTTTATCGTGCACCGCTCGATCACTGGGCGAAAGGAGAAGATGGCGGCGTATAACCTGCTGTCGGCCTATATCAACCACTCGATCCGCAACGACTGCCAGTCGATCTGGATCGCCCAGGCCGAAGGGCGAGCCAAGGATGGGGATGATCGCACCGAGTCGGCAATCCTCAAGATGTTCCACGTCAGCCGCAAGGACGAGCCGTTTGCCGAGGTGATCCAGTCGCTGAACCTGACGCCGGTGTCGATCAGCTATGAATACGACCCATGCGACAGCGCCAAGGCCCGCGAGCTGTACATCCGCGCCACCACCGGCACCTACAGCAAGGCGCCAGGTGAAGACGATGTGAGCATTGCGCTGGGCATTACCGGCTACAAGGGCCGCGTGCACGTGAACTTCGCACCGCCGATCACCGAACGCTTTGAAGACACCAAACTGTTGGCCGTAGAAATGGACCGCCAGATTCTCGGCGGTTATCGCCTGTTCCCGGTGCATTACCTGGCGTATGCGCAGTGGAGCGACGCCGACCCGCAATTGCAGGTGCCGGCGGCAGCCGAGGTGTTCCCGGCCGATGAGCTGGCCAAGGCCAAAGCGGAGTGGGAGCGGCGCTTGAATGAATGCCCGGTGGAACACCGGCCGTACTTGGTGACGCAGTATGCGACGCCGGTGAGGAATCAATACCGGGTCAAGGCCGGGATTCCTCTGTAAATACCAAACCAAAATGTGGGAGCGGGCTTGCCCGCGATGGCGGCGTGTCAGAACCGAATCTATCGACTGGCACACTGCTATCGCGGGCAAGCCAGCTCCCACATTTGTTTTGCGGTGGTTTTAGAGGTGGGTGCTGAGCCAGGACACGGCCAGCGCCAGGCCGAGGCAGGCAAACCCGACGCGGTAAGCCAGGCGATGCGACCGTTCGGTACGCACATCCAGAAACAACATCGGTTGGTCGATCGCGCGGTCTTCGCTTTGGGCGGTCAGGTCGGCCAGCGCTCGCTGCTCGCGCAGGCGGGTAATGAACAGCAGCGCTGCACCCGGGCAGGCCACCAATAAAGCCACAGCATTGATCAGCAGTGCGGGCAGCGCCATCGCAAACCTCGGTAGACGAGTGTCTTGGTATCAATTCAGATACAAACCTGAATGATATTGGCCTCCTGCCGCTGAAACGTTCCGTCCCCCATGTACGGTTAATGTATCCAGTAATTTACAGCGTCACCTGAACGTCACCTTAACAAGCCACTCTGTTGCCCTTCGAACGCTTGGGAGCTTGTCATGCTGCACGCACAAAACCAGGATCGGCTGTACCTGATGGCCCAGAACGATGAACAGGAAGCGCTGGTCGGCGGCCTCGCATTCAACGTCCAGGACCGCCACTGGCTGGTGTATTGCGCGCTCGGCGGGCACCAGCATGCCGACCTGCCGGAGCTGGACCTGCTCACTGGCGTGAGTGTGCTGGACTTTTATGTCGAAACGGCTGCATGAAGGCTACAGGCATAAAAAAACCGGGCTCATTGCTGAGCCCGGCGATGGGGGCGTTGCGCGCCCGCCTGACGGTTACTGCGCGTTGAGAAGCGAACCGATGCTCGGGTCTTTGAACAAGCGCGTCAGGGCATCACTCAACACATCGCTGACCAGCTTGGTGTTGGTTTCCTGGTTCGGCGACATACCGAAGCGCTGGTTCAGGGACGCGCCGTAGCGGCCACTGTAGCGGCGTGTGCCGGCACTGACGTCGGACTTGAAGGTCGCGCCGATGGAGGCTTCCGTCACATACAGGCCTTCTTTGGGCGACTGGTACTTGAGCTCAGCCAGGGTGATGGTCAACTGCGGCGCGCCCGGCGAGTTGGCCGGGGTGAAGCCCAGCAGGCGCACGGCGGCTTCAGCCTGGGCTTGCAGCTTGGGCAGCACGTCCTGGCCTTGTACAGAAATCAGCGCGGTCTCAGGGTACAGACCACCACGGGAACCCAGGGTTGGCGAAGGACGACCATCTACCACGCGCACCGATACCGGCTGGCCGTGGCCGACAGGCGCCAGTTGCGCCGTGACTTTAGGTTGCGGGCTGAGTTGTTGCGGGCTGTTGGCGCAGCCAACCAGGGTCAAACTGGTCACAGTGATCAAACCGAACAACAGGCGTTGCAACATACTCATTTCTCCAGGACTAGGTGCAAACAGGCCGCCAGTATAACGGCGCATGTGGGCCACTCACCAGCCATCCTGAACGGCAGCTGAAGGCGGGCTGAAATTACAATTTCGCATAATTTCGTCACTCCACTGTCATGGCACACTGGCAACCTTCAAGCATGTAACGTAACAGGTACAAAGCCATGCGCCTTCTTAAATCATTGTTCATGTCCCACCCCCGCCATCGCCACTACGCACGGCTCGATGCCAATGGCCATTGCGTGGCGTTCAAGCAGTGCAGCCTGCCACCAGTGGGG
>NZ_VBVZ01000329.1 GCF_005863185.1 Pseudomonas edaphica | reverse complement strand
GCATGGTGATGTTAGCTGTGGAGATCAATTACTTTACCTATCAATGAGTTGCGAGCGTGGCGGCAGGAGCCTTCAGGCATGCGTCAACAGCGACATCAAGGCGCGAAACCCGGTCGCTGAGCAGAAAATTTTGGCTGTGTGTTGGAATTTGGCGCGCATTGTCGCATATGTCAGGCGACAGTTGTATGGCAGGCGAACGATGGTTTCTCCAAGGTCTCCGGCATCGCCAGCCATAACAGCGCCAAGGCCACGGCCGCCACGCCTGCCAGGGTCAGGAATGCCGCGTTGTAGCCGGCCTGTTGCACCACGAAACCGGCCAGGCTGCTACTCAACGCCGCACCCAGGCCAAACACCGTGGACAGCGCGCCAAGGCTCACATTAAAACGCCCGGTGCCCTGGGTCAGGTCCTTGACGATCACCGGGAACAGCGCGCCAAAGATCCCCGCGCCGATGCCGTCGAGCATCTGTACCGCCACCAGCCAGTACGGATCACTGGACAAGGTGTAGAGCACGCCGCGCAGTGGCAGGATCAGGAAACCTGCGAGCAGCAGCGGTTTGCGACCCCACACATCGGCCCTGAACCCCACCAGCCAGGCCATCGGCACCATCACCAACTGCGCGGCGACGATGCACGCCGAGGTCAGCGGCGTAGCCATTTGCAAGTTGATCTGCGCAAGCTTCTGGCTGACCAACGGCAGCATCGCCGCATTGGCCAAGTGGAAGAGGGCGCAGCAGATGGCGAATACCAGCAGCGGCCGGTTGGCCAGCAGGACTTTCACACCGGACGGTTGTTCGTGATCGCTGTGATGGGCCGGGTCAAAGCCCCTGGCGACTTCATGGTCAATCGCCTTGGCCGACACACAGCTCACGGCCACGATACTGGCCAGCGCCATAAAGGCCATCAAGTAAAACACCACCACCGGGCCGTACAGGTACGCCAGGCCGCCGGCCAGCAGCGCTGCCACAGCATTGCCGGCGTGGTTGAAGGTTTCGTTGCGCCCCGTTCGGCGGGTGAAGGCGCGTGGCCCGGTAATTCCGAGGGAAATGGCCGATATGGCCGGTGCAAACACCGAGGCGGCCACGGCACTGGCGGCCTGGGTCAAGGCCACCCAACTGAAGGCGCTGACAAATGGCAGCATCAGGCAACTGATGGTCACCAGGATGGCAGCCGCCGCAATCACCGCGCGCTTGCTGCGTGTGCGGTCGATCAGCGCGCCCGCCGGGCCTTGGGTGACCAGTGCGGCGATGCCCGCCAGGGTCATGACCACGCCGATGCTGGCCGGGTCCCATTTGTGCACGGCCAGCAGGTAAATCGCCAGGTAAGGCCCGAGGCCGTCGCGCACATCGGCCAGGAAAAAATTGAGGCTGTCCAGGGACAAGGTATTACGCAAGTCAGAGTGATTGGCCACGGCGTTGTCTTCGCAAAGGGTGTTCAGGGGCTGGACACTCATTGGGCTAGTGACCCGTGGGCCTGAACAGAAGTTTCGCTGCCGCTGAGGGTTTCATCTGACGGGCGTTTGGATTATTTTCCGTAGCCCGCTGAAATGACTCCCTGGAGACGCAATGGACATGCCCTCAGCCCAACAGGCAATCGCCGATAATAAGGCCGCCTGGGACGCCTCTGCCGCGCTGCACAAAGATACTGCGACCTGGAACACCTTGCTGCAATCAGTCGTTGAGCCGGCTTTTTCCTGCCTCGACCCCACCATCACCGCGTTGTTGCAAACTGTCGGCGTTGCCGGCAAGTCGGTGGTGCAAGTCGGCTGTAACAACGGGCGTGAAAGCCTGTCGCTGTTTGGCCTGGGCGCGCGTGAGGTGGTGGGTGTCGATCAATCGACAGCCTTTCTGGCGCAAGCTCGGGAGTTGGCTGATATTTCCCCGCATAACCCGCAATTCATCGAAGCCGATATCCATCACCTGCCTGAGCGTTTGCTTGGCCGGTTCGATATTGCCTTGGTGACGATTGGCGTACTCGGCTGGATGCCGGATGTGGCGCTGTTCATGCAGCACGTGGCCAGTACCCTCAAGCCCGGCGGCACCATGGTGATCTACGAGACTCACCCTTTCCTGGAGGTCTTCGACCCTCAGGCCAGCAACCCGTTTTTGCCCGACAGCTCGTATTTTCAACGCGATCCGTTCGTGTTGCAGGCGTCAATTGTGTATGAAGGGCTGACAGAGGTGCCTGGGCCGACGTCCTACTGGTACGTGCATACCCTGGGCAGCGTCGTCACCGCGGCGATTGCGGCGCACTTGCAGATCGAGCATCTGCAGGAGTATCCGCACTCCAACCGCGAGGAGCTGTATGACCAGTACGAGCACCGGTCGGCCCAATTGCCGTTGTGTTTCACCCTGACGGCCATCAAGCGCGCTGTTTGAGCGGGTTTTTCGCGCACAAAAAAAGGCCCGCGAGAGAAGAGGCGGGCCAAGTGATTCACTGGAGTAGGTGGCCTTACGCTAAAGGCCAGGAAGTAAACACCGTGTGAAAAGCATGTCGGCGTTTCGGATGGCATGCGGTTTTCAGGTGCGGCGCACGAAGGCGCGCATGGTTTGCCCTGGCCCGGTGCTGAAGACCGTTGGGCGGGGCATGCCTTCATCCGCTGCGATAAACACAAAATTATCGCCTTCGAGGCGATAACTGGCGGGTAACGCTTTGCCGGCGTCATCGCCCATGGAATCTACCCAGGTAATACGTTTGGGCGTGGTGCTGCTGTCCAGGGAAAACCGGCCAGCCAGCAATACGTTGCCAGCGACGGTTCGGACTTCGAACTGATCACCCTCAATCGTGGTAATGGCGCCTGGCGCGCTGTGTGCGTCCGCAGGGTTGAGTACGCCGCTGTCTTCCAGGGAAGTCTGCTCCCAGGCGCCCTGAAGCGCGGTGAAGTCCGGGTCTGGTTGAAGTTTCATGCAAGTTCCTTTTGCTGGAGATTGATTGGCGCGATGATAACTGAAAGGGGATTGAACCTGGTTGGGTGCCGAGTTTTTTGTGGGTTGCCAGCGCAACCGCCTGCGCTGTAAATAGCCTCACTCTGGGCTTGCATCCAGGCAGGCGCACGTGAGACCTACGCGTTGCGTAGACAGCTTTTCACAATTCTTAGTTAACCTTTGGTTACAAACTGTGGCTAAATAAAGGTCTAAGGCGTGGTTTCGGAAGTGACTCGTCCGGCCAGCCGCCACTATGTAATCGTGATTTCAGGTGCTGCTTATTTATCCTCGGCCGTTGTGGGCATGCAGGAGCAGCCTGTTCTCTTCTAACTTGTGACGAATCCCTTGAAACTCATCATTGTTGTTCTCTACGTTGCCTCCATTGCGTATGTTCACCTGCGTGGCAGAGTGCGACACAAGCTGGGTCGCCAGCTTAGCGATCACTCGACGTTCCTTGCGCCGATCAACTGTTTCCTCTACTTGTTTTCCAGGCAGCCAAGCCGTCCGTTTCTGTCGCCCAGCGACTTTCCGGACCTGAGCCCGCTGCAGGAGCACTGGGAGGAAATCCGCCAGGAAGGTCAGAACCTGATGCGCGCGGGCGAGATCAAGCGCTCGGACCAATACAATGACGTGGGTTTCAACTCGTTTTTCAAGTCGGGCTGGAAGCGCTTTTACCTTAAGTGGTACGGCGACAGTCACCCGTCGGCGATGAAGCTGTGCCCGCGTACCACTGAGCTGGTGCAAGGCATTGGCTCGATCAAGGCGGCGATGTTTGCCGAGTTGCCGCCGGGCTCCAAGCTGGTGCGCCACCGTGACCCGTATGCAGGCTCTTATCGTTACCACCTGGGCTTGGACACGCCGAACGATCCGGGTTGCTACATCAATGTGGATGGCGAGAGTTACTACTGGCGGGACGGTGAGCCGGTGATGTTTGACGAGACTTACATTCACTACGCGGAAAACACTACGCAGCAGAACCGCATCATTCTGTTCTGTGACATTGAGCGCCCGATGAAGTACCGCTGGGCGGCGGCGTTTAACCGTTGGTTCAGTCGTAATGTAATGGCGGCTGCGGGTTCGCCTAATGATGAGGGTGACAAGACCGGTGGTTTGAACCGCGCGTTTACGCGGTTGTACAAGATTCGTTTGCGTGGCAAGGAACTGAAAAAGCGTAATCGTGCGCGGTATTACCTGGAAAAATGGGCGATTTTCGCTGGGTTGGCGCTAATTTTTATCCTGATCTGATCTGATCTGATCTGATCTGCCTGCTGCTCCAAGTGTGGGAGCTGGCTCGACAAGCCAGCCCCCACATTTGATCGCGTGTAGCTCTGCTGTTGCCAAGGTGAACCGCCGTCAGGGCGCAACCCTTAGCCGCCGTTACCCCGATAACGGATATGCACTCATCCGCCACACTCAAACTCCCCCGCAAATGTTATTCACGACCTGTTCACTCGATAAACGACACCCCCTCAAACATACCCATTGAACGACTGTTCAGTTTGCACTATGTTGACCGCATCCACCCGTTTGCACACAACCGGGTTCGCGCTTTTTCTTCTTGAACGAGAGGCTCTGGCATGCGGTTTTCCCCCTTCGTCGAACGAATTGCAGGGCAGGGCGTCGCCGCCTGGGACATCCACCACGCCGCGTTCCAGACTGCCAGCCAGGGCGAAGACATCATCATCCTCAGCGTCGGCGACCCCGATTTCGCCACGCCGGCCTTCATCACCGAAGCCGCAGTCAGCGCGTTGCACAGCGGTGACACGCACTACACCGAAATCCCCGGCCGCGCCGCCCTGCGCGAGGCTGTGGCGGCGCGCTACAGCAAGACCCTGGCACGCTCGCTAAACGCCGACAACGTGATCATCGTGCCCGGCGCACAGAATGCGTTGTTCATCAGTTCCCTGTGCCTGCTGCAAGCCGGTGATGAAGTGCTGGTGCTCGACCCGATGTACGTCACCTACGAAGCCACGCTCAAAGCCAGCGGCGCCACCCTGGTGCGCGTACCGTGCTCGCCGGAGTCCGGGTTTCGCCTGGATGCACAACGCCTGGCTGCCGCCATCACCCCGCGCAGCCGTGCCATCTTCTTCTCCAACCCCAATAACCCCACCGGCGTGGTGCTCAACCCGCAGGAACTGCAAGCGATAGCCGACCTGGCCACCGCCCACGACCTGTGGGTGGTGGTGGATGAGGTCTACGAAAGCTTGGTGTTTGACGGCCAATACCACAGCCTCGCCGCGTTACCCGGCATGGCCGAGCGCTGCATCGTGATTGGCAGCCTGTCCAAATCCCACGCCATGACCGGCTGGCGAACCGGCTGGCTGATCGCCTCACCGGAAATGATCAGCCACGCCGAAACCCTGGTGCTGAGCATGCTCTATGGCTTGCCGGGTTTTGTGATGGAAGCCGCCACAGCAGCCGTGCTGGCCCATGATGACGTGACGGTGGGCATGCTCGACATCTACCGGCGCCGCCGTGACTTGGTCGTGGCCGGCCTGAGTGCGTGCCCCGGCATCAAGGTACAAGCGCCGCAAGCCGGGATGTTTGTGCTGGTGGACGTGCGTGGCACGGGCCTGGGGTCGTTGGATTTTGCCTGGCGCCTGTTCCGCGAGGCGGGTGTTTCGGTGCTGGATGCCGCGGCGTTTGGCGAGCCGGCGCAAGGGTTTGTGCGGCTGTCGTTCACCTTGGGCGAAGCACGCCTGGCCGAAGCCTGCCAGCGTATCGCCAGGTTCGTCGCCAAGCTTGCCGGCGAGCCGCGTGTGGCGCCGACGCCTGAGATCGACGTGCTGCCGCCTGTCGAAGCGCGCAAGATGATTGAGGTGATCGACCTGCACAAGCGCTTCGGCAATATCGAAGTGCTCAAAGGCATCTCGCTCACGGCCAACGAAGGTGAGGTGATTTCGCTGATCGGCGCCAGCGGCTCAGGCAAAAGCACCTTGCTGCGCTGCATCAACATGCTTGAAGTGCCCGACCAGGGCAGCATCCATGTCGACGGTGAAAGCATCAAGCTCAACTACGGCATGCCCGGCGCGCCGCTGGTGGCCGATGCCAAGCAATTGGTACGCATCCGCTCGACCCTGGGCATGGTGTTCCAGAACTTCAACCTGTGGCCGCACCGCACCGTCCTCGAAAACCTTATCGAAGCGCCCACCCAGGTGCTGCGCGAAAGCCGTGCCGAGGCCATCGAGCGCGCCGAAGCCTTGCTCGACCGCGTTGGCCTGGCCGCCAAACGCAATGAATTCCCGGCGTTCCTGTCCGGCGGCCAACAGCAGCGTGTGGCGATTGCCCGCGCGTTGGCCATGCGCCCCAAAGTCATGCTGTTCGACGAACCCACCTCAGCCCTCGACCCCGAACTGGTGGGCGAAGTGCTGCGTGTGATCCGCTCCCTGGCCGAAGAAGGCCGCACCATGATCCTGGTCACCCATGAAATGGCCTTCGCCCGGGATGTGTCCTCCAAAGTGGCTTTTCTGCACCAAGGCTTGATCGAAGAAACCGGCACGCCGGACGCGGTGTTCCTCGACCCACGCAGTGAGCGTTGCCGACAGTTCGTCAACGCGCATCAAACTCGCTAACTCCAGAAAAAGACGGGGCAAATCATGAAATGCAAACGCATGGCAACGTGGTTGGGCAGTGCAGTGTTGATGTTGACCGCAGGTTTTACCCTGGCGGCAGAAAAACCCATCGTGTTCGCGGTGGCGGCCGAACCCTATCCGCCGTTCACCGTAAAAGGCGGTAACGGCCAGTGGTCGGGCTTTGAAGTGGACCTGATCCACAAGCTGTGTGAAGGCATGAAAGCCGAATGTCAGATCAAGGAAGTGGCGTGGGACGGCATCATTCCGTCGTTGCTGGCGAAGAAAATCGACGTGATTTTCTCCTCGATGTCGGTCACCGATGAACGTGAAAAACAAATCGCCTTCAGCCGCGCCTATTACGATTCACTGCTGGGCGTGGCAGGCCCCAAAGGCGCTACGGTGGACATCACCCCCGAAGGCATCAAGGGCAAGTTGATC